>JABWCK010000033.1 GCA_013360305.1 Microcaldota archaeon | reverse complement strand
ATAGCTGAACCAATAGCGGCTATTATGAACGTCAATCGGTTGCTCCATTGTTCCATTTATTTTCCCTTAAACAATAAAGCAAACGCTATTAGTGTAGTTATAGTAGCTGGAACAATCGCCGCCCACTTTAACAAGAGTATTTCGTTGGATTCGGGAAATATTTTTTCTAAAAGCCAGAATACTAGCACTATTCCCATTAGTGCTAGTGCGTAATTCCTCCACTTGTTTGCTTTAGTCATTTTTTTAATCTAGAATGTCGTTTTTGTGTTCTTCGCCAAAGTGATTATACCAAATCACGGCTGCAGCAACTATTATTGCGAATAACGCCGATAAGATGTTGAATAAGTCGAAATTAGAGTTCTTGAATACTAACGAAGCTCCAAACAACATTACTAACGCAGCCAATCCTAAAACTAAAGGCAACTTGTCATAATTCTTCATTGAAATCAATAACTCAATACTGCGTTATTATTCTTGTGCCTTCAATAAGTAGGCCTTAAGACTCTGGCCTTAGGTATTCTGGGCCGAGGGGCTTTGAAAGAATTAGTCTTTGGAGCAGTAGCTATTTTTGCAACTACGTGCGCTTCCCTATGTTCAATTGAATAGAATACTATAGTCGCCCACATGAATACGAATGCTGCCAATGATTTCAACGCGCGAGAGTGCTGGTCTGTTTCTGGAATGGTTGAAGCCATTGCTAGACTCGCAATAAATGCCGTCATGAAGTGAGGCCTAAGCATTGCAATTTTCTTAAGTAAAGTCATTTTTAGTCTTCAATTTGGTGGTCTTATATTTTTCTTAAAATAATTTTACTCGAATCAAGTTAAATACTTTATTGTCGAGGGTATAATCTTTCAATTACTAATATATACTAGTATTTTTTTATTTTTTTTGTGTCTTTCAAACGGCGTGTTCAGAAAACAGGTTCAACTACTCTAGCTGTGAGCCTACCTCGTTCTTGGGTTAACCGCCATTCTCTCGATAAGGGGTCTGAGGTTTTCTTGAACGAGACTCAAGACGGCTCTTTAATATTGTCGTTGAAGGAGGCTCGTGCAAAGTTTAATGTCTTTGAGCTCGATGTAACTCACGTGTCTAGCGAGGAGGAAATCAAGAGGCGTTGTTATTCTGCTTACATGGTTGGCTATCAATTAATCAAGGTTCATTCTAAGAACAAGATTCCTTCAGAGTACCGGCAGGCGTTGGTTTCTAGCGTGAAGCGATTGATTGGGGTAGAGGTAGTTGAGGAATCGCCTGAATTGATTGTTTTGCAGGACTTTTTCTCTAACGAGGGCTTGACTGCGTTGAAGACGTTAAAGCGAATGGTTTTGATTGCTAACTCTATGTTTGAAGAATTCTTGTTGGCTTTGGAGAAGAAGGCTAGTTTTGCTTCAGTTATTGAAAAGGATGACGACTTGGATCGCTTGATGTTTTTAATGCTTAGGCAGTTGAATCTTGCTTTACGCAACCCAGCTACTTTGAATGAGTTGAACTTGACTGCTCCTCAATGCGTGGATTACGCTACTCTAGCTAGGTATATGGAGCGTATTGGTGACAAGATTGCTTTCGCTGCTAGTTCAATGCAGTCATTCAACCAACCAATTGACTCCAAAATAGTCCGCTTCTTCAGGAAAGCATTTGATGAATACGTTCAAGCAATCGACTCCTTCCTTGAGAGGGATGTAAAGAAAGCAATTAGTGTAATTGATGCTCGTGCTAAAATGCGTGAAGAACGCAAATTGCTGGCTAAACAATTATCTTCAAGCAAGCACGCAGTAGAAAACGTATTGTTCTTGGAACTAGCTGTAAACGTGGTTGACCACTCTGGAGAAATCAGCGAACTCGCAATAAACCAGAGTTAATTCTTAATCGAAAAAAATTAGTTTTAGAATAACGGTCTTCCGTGTGGGGTTTCGGTTTGAATGAATTCTTGCGCTTCACTTTCTACTGGGGGTACTTCTTCAGTTTGTTCTCGTTTTATTCCGTGTGTTGACTCCATTATTTCTTGAAGAGTTTGCTGCAAGCGTTTTTCTGCGATAGCACGCATTTGATGCTCAACTCGCCACTCTTCATCGAATAATAACGCGTAGTAAGCGTATTTTCCTGAACTGATTTCTAAGTCGAGTATTTTTTCATGCATTAAGTCGACTGCTTCTTTTTGTTCTTCGCTAGTTTCAGCATAAACCATTACTACGTCGACGCCTGAATCGAATGCTTTCTTTACTGCCACTGGAGCTTTGAATGGTTCAGGGCAAGTAAATACTTGAATTGAAAAATCAGTTTGTTGCACTAATGGATCTAAAATAGCGTGGGCATCCATTTTGTTTGTAATACAGTCTACTAGGCCAATAATCATGAGGAGAAGAAATTAAGGATTTAGATTTAAAAAACATATCTAGCAAACTTTTTGCTTAAAAAGTTTTGATCAAAACAAAAAGAAGTAGGCCGACCAGTTAGGGCGTTGGAAGTTGACACGCCTTCCAGGCGGGTCTAGCAACCTTTCCCCTAGATGGTCTAGTGTTTGTAATCGGCTCCTGATTTTTTGCCGGTCAAGTATTCAAATACTGAACCCGCTACTAGCGCGCCGTCTGCGGTTGCTTGAACTATTTGCAAGTGTTTGCCAGTAACGTCGCCTAACGCGAATACTCCTGGCACGTTTGTTTCAAGTTTTTCGCCTAGCTTAATGAATCCTTGTTGGTTGAGTTCAATGCCTAGTTGAGTTGCTAGCGTAGTTAGTGGAGCTACTCCAACGTGAACGAATACTCCATCTACTAGTAAGTCTTTTGTTTGAGTTGGGTTTTTGACGTCTCTGACGGTTATTGTTTTGACGAATTTTTCTCCTTTTATTTGAACTAGGCTTGAGTTGAATAAGAATTCGGTTTTGCCTTTGGCTTTGATTTGTTCTACTAAGAATTCTTCTCCCTTGAAGTCTTCGCGTCGGTGAATCAAGTACACTTTAGTAGCAATGTCTGACAACAACAATGCCGAAGTCAAGGCAGTGTTTCCGCCTCCAATGACTGCGACAGTCTTGTTTTTGAATAAAGGCGCGTCGCAAGTAGCGCAGTAAGATACTCCTTTTCCAGTGTATTCTTTTTCGCCTGGAGCGCCTAGTGTTTTGTAAGCACTGCCTGTAGCGAATGCAATAGTCTTGGTTTCAACTTCTTTGCCTAAACTAGTAGCAATGTGGAATGTTTTGTCATCGTTTTGGTGTATTTTTACTACTTCCTCCATGATTACGTCGGGCTTGTAGGATAGTGCTTGTTCAGCCATTAAGCGGCTTAATTCTTCGCCAGTGACTTCTGCAAAACCAGGATAGTTTTGAATAATTGGAGTAGTAAGCATGTATCCTCCGAATTGCTTGCCTTCGAAAATAACTACTTTCAATTCTTTTCTTCGAGCATACATTGCCAGCGTTAATCCCCCTGGCCCGCCTCCAATAATAGCTAAGTCGTATAAGTTTTCAGTCATAAAGCAAGAAACACCTTTTTTTATCTTCTTAAAGAATATTTAACGTAAAAAGCTTTATACTTGTTTTCTTTAATAGCTTCCAGTGTTGTATTACGCCCCGCCAACCACTTTCGTCAATACTTTGAGTGGTAACTATTCTCTTGATTGTTCGAGTGAAAATGTTTTCGTTTCTCATGCTCACTCAGACCACTTGCCTAGCTTTAAGCAAGCTAAGAAAGTAATCGCTTCACAAGAAACGATTGACTTGGTTAAAGTAATCAAGAAAAAAGAAGTCAAAGCACAATACTCTAGCGATTTAGAGTTGTTGAATTCCGGCCACGTGCTTGGAGGAAAAATGTTGTATGCTCAAGGAGATGGAGCTACCGCGTTGTATACTGGTGACTTCAAGACTAGCGATTCTTTAACAATGAAGGGCGCTAAGCCAAAAGAGTGTGATTACTTGCTTGTAGAAAGCACTTACGGCTTGCCTCAATACTCTTTTCCTTCGCGAGAAAGCGTTTATGAGGAAGTTTCTAGTTGGGTTAATTCCGAGTTAAAAGCTGGAAAAATCGTTTTATTGGGTGGTTATTCTCTTGGAAAATCTCAGGAAATAATCAAGTTATTGAACGATTACTGCAAAGTAGCGCCTATTGTTACTTCCAAAATAGCTGAGTTAAGCCGAGTTTACAACAAGCATGGAGTCAAGCTTGATTTCTTGGAGTCTGGTTCTGTTGAAGCAGAAGAAGAATTAACTAAAGGATTTGTTTCGATTATTCCAATGCATAAAGCAAACCGTGCTTTAGCTGAAAACTTGCAGTCTTTTTATGGGAGAAAAGTGTCTGTAGCTACCTGCAGCGGTTGGAATTTGTATTCGAATAGTTTTTGTTTGAGTGATCATTGTGATTTTAACGAGTTAATCGAATTCGTTGAAGCTTGCAATCCAAAGAAAGTAATAGTAAACCATGGTTTTAGTGAAGAATTCGCCGCCTCACTACGCGGAAAAGGATTTAACGCGGTTTCGCTAGAAAAATCAATGGAGCGAACGCTAATGGAGTTTGTTTGATTTGAGAGAACAGTTAAGGCGCGAATTGTTAATGCAAGGTTATACTCGCAGTATTCCTGGCGAAATAAAACCTCACGTTTTAGGTGTTTTAGACCAATATTTGTATAATTCTACTAACAAAGGAATTTTAAAGGGCGCTCTTCCTTTTGACGAAGTCGAAGTGTTCGTAAAGCCAATTGCATTAGATCAAAAACCTGTTTTTCCTTCAACTCGAGTTTTAGATGAATTAAGTTATGGTGGGAAGATTTCAATTCATTTACATGAAGTGGGAATCAAGAATAAGTCCAAATATTCCGTGTTAAGTATTTTTCACCATGTACAAAAGAAATAATTACTTGACTTGAGTAATCGTTAAATGTCTATAGAAGAATACAACAAGTATCAGTACATGAATTACTTGCTGTTAACGTGGTAGAATTGATTCCGGAAGAACTTGAAGCATTTGTTGTAAATCATGGTTTTCGCAGAGAAATAGTTCACAAGCGAGATTACCCTAATGAATACCGGCAAAGATTGAAAAACGAAATTACTTACCTCAAACAGTTAAAGTTTGGCAAAAATAAAATGTTTTTAGACTGCTTAGCGGTAAGACTGGATAAATTAGGCGAGAATGAAGCAGATTCTTTTCTTAAAAAACTAAAGCCATTAGCTATAAGTAATGGTTTTTATCCTACTCTTCAGCCAGTATACGTTTATCCTTCGAGTGAAAAAGATTTAGACAAAGGACATTACTTGTTGTTGTTTAGAAAAACCGTTTTGGTGAAAAAATAATTGTTGTTAGTTTACGTTACTTGTTCAAACGATAAAGAAGCCGAAAAGATTGCCAGGCTAGTGGTTAAAGACAAGCTAGCTGCTTGCGCTTTAGTTTTGCCTCCTGCAAAAAGCTTTTTTTACTGGAAGAAAACAATGCAAGAAACCACTGAAAGCGTCTTGTTGTTAAAAGTAAAGAATTCTGGCTATTCTAAGCTAGAAAAAAAGATTCTGCAACTGCATTCTTATGAAACGCCTTGCATTATTGCTTTAAAGCCAAGCAAGGTATTCAAGAAGTACGATTCTTGGGTTTCAAAGACTTAAGGTTAGAGTAAACTTTTTTTTCCTTCTTCTTAGCTTCATTCCAGCGGTTTACTTCTTCTTCAGGCGATAGTTTTTCGTTGTTGAAAACCCAGCCTTTGCGTCGCTTGTACTTTGCAATAGCGTTCTTTAAAGAATCCCTGATTTGAAAGTGTTTTTTTTGTTCAATCAAAACCATTATCGCCATCAAATCCAAGAAAACATCCCCCAACTCGTCTTGCAAGTTTTCCAAATCATTGTTTTCAATGGCTTTCTCTACTTCTTCAAGTTCTCCTTTCAATTGAATTAATCGCGACTGCAAGTCTTGCTGCTTAGACCATGAAGAATTCTTTAAGTCTAACTCCATTATCTCGAATAATTCCTTAAATTCCTTTTTCATTTTAATTATTAGTTAGTGTTTAAATAAAAAGTGGGCCCGCGGAGATTTGAACTCCGGACCTTTCGATCGCTGATTCATTGTTGTGAATTATCAGTCGAACGCTCCAGCCAGGCTAAGCTACGGGTTGCAGTCATAACTAATTTTTAATAAAAAATTAGGGTATGATCCCTACGAGTAGTTTAACCTAGAATAGCATTCTGTAGTTTTGAGTTTTTATAGTTTATGTCAAAGCCAATTTCTTTAGCGAATAGGGATATTGACTTGGGGTTTATTTCAAAGTACATTCCTATCATTTGCTCATTATCTTTATTTCTAGTGTATTTTCCACCATAGGACAGATTATTAGTGTCAATATTGAATGCTTCTTTAAGCATTTTTCTAAGGGAATTTAAATAATTGCGCAAGTCATTTGAAAGTTTTTTTTGCTTATACATTATCATTCGAATTCTGCATCTTTTTGATTCTTTTTCAACAAATACCGTTCCGTCACAGGAAAAAGAACTTCTTAAAAAAGCAGATTGTATTTCTTTATTTCCTTTTAATATCCAGCTAGGCACTTCAAATTTTTTTGAAACTTTTTCTCCAGATGGACAACCACATAAGATTAAAACTCGTAAAAGGGCTGCGTTACTAATAATTATTCCCGTACTTTTTCCATTATATCTTATTCCCCATTTTGTTATTTTACCTTTTACTCCAAAAATAGAATTTATTTTCGTGTTAAACATTTCTAGCTCTTGTTTATTATCTGAAAAGAACCCCAAATAGTCATATTTAGTGTGTTTTTCTATTTTCCTTGTTTGAAGGTGGCCGTCGGTTATTAAACAACCAATTATACTCGATAAATTTGGAGACGCATAAACTGGAAACCAATTTGAATATTTATTGATTGATTTATCAGCAAAAGCTGAAAGAGAATACGTGTTAGTAAAATCTTGTTTTGTTACTAGTTTCATAAACTAAGTAAAAAATCGTGGTTATATAGTGTTTTTCCGACGTGCGTGCCGGTGAAAGCTATAAAGTTTTGAGCAAGTCGGTTTTCGTGATGATGCCTGCTGGCTTGTTTTTCTTTATTACTATTACTGCGAGTGTTTTTTCAAGCAGTGCAGAAGCGATTTTTAGGGGAGTGTCTTCATTAATGGTTGGGAAAGCGTCTTGCATTACTTCGCTGACTTTCGCTCGAGTTAATTGTTCAGATTTCCAGCCTAAAGCGATTTTGTCTAGTAAGTCTTTTTCTGAAATGCTTCCAGTCATTTGGCTTCCGTCTTGAACTATTAGTTGAGATATTCCGTGTTTGCGCATTATTTGAACAGCGTCTTGAAGGGAAGATTTTTCTTGAATCGAGTAAATGTGTGAATTCATTATATTTTTAGCAGTCAAATCGCTTTTTTCCTCTATTTTTTCTAACGCGTCGAATATTGACTTAGTTTTAGAATACGAGCAATCGATTTTTCCTGACTCGATTTTAGCTATGAGTGACTGAGATACTCCCGAAGCATTAGCTAGTTGCGTTTGGTTTAAACCCAACTTCAATCTCCTTGATTTTATTTCCTTAACATCCGGAAGCATTTATTCCAACTAGAATAATTTGTGCAGGAAGGTATTTAAATCAGGAATATTTGAATTATTTAAGCAATTATTCTTTGAGACAGAATTTTTATTTTTTTTTAATTAAGGGGTGTTTTTTTTGAAGAAAATGTTATTTACGTCTGAATCAGTTACTGAAGGTCACCCGGATAAAATTTGTGACCAGTGCAGTGATGCTATTCTTGATGCCATGTTGAAGGATGACCCGACTAGTCGAGTAGCTATCGAGTGCTTGACTACTACTGGCATGGTAATGGTTGCTGGCGAAGTAACGACTAATACTTACGTTGACGTTGCTAAAGTAGTTAGAGCTACGCTAAAGGAAATTGGTTATACTAATCCCGAGTATGGCTTGGATTGTTTTGATTGTGCTGTGCTTACCAGCATTCACGAGCAAAGCAAGGACATTGCGATTGGCGTTGATTCTAGCGAAGTAAAGGAACAAGGCGCTGGCGATCAGGGGTTAATGTTTGGTTTTGCTTGTAATGAAACTCCTGAATTAATGCCCTTACCTATTATTTTGGCTCATAAGCTTACTATGAAGTTGTCTGAGTTGAGGAAGGATGGTTCAGTCAAGTGGTTTAGGCCTGATGGAAAGAGTCAGGTTACTGTTGAATACGTTGATGGAAAACCAAAACGCGTTGACGCGGTAGTAGTATCTGTTCACCACGATCCTGATGTAACGAATGAAGTTATTCGAAGCACGGTTATTGATAAAGTAATCAAGCCTGTTTGCGGCGAATGGCTTGATTCGAATACTAGGTTTTTTGTTAACGCTACTGGTGCCTTTATTGTAGGCGGTCCAGAAGCTGATTCTGGTTTGACTGGTCGCAAGATTATTGTGGATACTTATGGGGGTTACGCTAGGCATGGTGGGGGCGCTTTTTCAGGAAAAGATCCTTCTAAAGTAGATAGGAGTGCTGCTTATGCTGCTAGGTATATTGCTAAGAATATTGTAGCTGCTGGGTTAGCTGATAAGTGTGAAGTGCAGTTATCTTACAGTATTGGCGTGGCTCAACCGATTAACGTGACTGTTGATTGTTTTGGTACTAACAAGATTCCTGAAGAAAAGATTTCTGAATTAGCAGTAAAACACTTTCCTGTGAAGCCTGCTGACATAATCAAGCAATTGGATTTATTGAAGCCGGTTTACCAAAAAACCGCGTCTTACGGGCATTTTGGTCGCAGTGAGTTTTCTTGGGAGAAAACAGATAAAGCAGATTTGCTTAAGAAAGAAGCTGGTCTTTAATTTCTTCCAATAGTTTTTTTTCTTCAGCGTGGCATA
>JABWCK010000032.1 GCA_013360305.1 Microcaldota archaeon | reverse complement strand
CTATTCAAGCTAATTATTACTCGCCTGTTTTAAAGAAAGAGACTGAGCGAGAGGAAGTTGATGGCGTGAAGTCTGACTTGGTTAGGGGTTTTCCTTTCGTTGATAATGACGTAGTAAACTTTTTGAGCACTATCGTTGGTTCAGCAGTAGCAATATACTTGTTTTCAATATTTTAAAAAAAATTAAGAAAGAGAGAAAAAGAATTAGTTGATTTTCTTCAAGGTTATTTTGAAGACTAGTGTTTGTCCTGCTAGTGGGTGGTTGAAGTCGATCTTGGCGTCAGTTTGGTTGACTTCTAGAATAGTTCCTTGCAATCCATTTGGAGTGCTTAATACTAATCCTACTTCGGCAGTAATGTTGTTTTCTTCCAATTGGCTTAAAGGAACAGTTATTAACAAGTCGTCTCTCTTTTCTCCATAAGCTTGGTTTGAAGGAATTTCGACTGTCTTAGTGTCGCCGACTTTCATTCCAATGACTGCGTCGTCAAATCCTTTAATGACTTGTCCGCTGCCTACTTGGAATACTAGTGGTTCGTATGTTGGTCTTTCTGGCAAGGCTGCTTTTTCTGCTTCTGCTTGAATCGAAGTGTCAAAAACAGTTCCGTCTTTTAGCGTTCCTAAATAATCAACGCTAACCGTATTTCCTACTTTAACTACATCACTCATTAAATCACCTGTTGGAGTAGGCGCAATAGTGTTTACTGGAGGAGTTTGTTGAGTGCAACCAGCTAATAATATTGTTCCTATAACCATGAAAGCTAAAAACTTATTCAATTAAAACCACCCTTTGAAGAAAAAGCTCAGTTTTCCTGAACTAAAAAATTTGTCTCCAACGCTTAATAACCCTAAGCAATCCCTCAAGAAAATCTGAAAATTATGTTTTAACTTGTTTTATTGCTAAAATTACTCCTTCTGGTAGTTTGAGTTTAGTAGTTTCTTTGTAGTTAGCCCATTTTATTTCGATTATTTCGTTGTTTGGTTTTGGTTCTCCTATTAGGGTTAATGTAAAGTTGATTGCAATCATGAGTTTTCTTGTTTTTGAAGATTCTGGACCAATTGACGGAATGCCTAGTAGCTTAACATCTTTGATTTTGCAGTTTAATTCTTCTTTGAACTCTCTTTTCAAGCATTCTTCAAAAGACTCTCCTACTTCAAGAGTTCCGCCCGGCAAGTAATAAAAATTGTCGCGTTTGTTTTTGACTAACAAGATTTTTTTGTTTCGAATCACTATTCCTGCGACTTTTGTTCTAGTTGTTTTCCAATGCATTCGAGAATTAGGTTATTTGCCAACTTATAACCGTACACTTCTCGATTAAAGTTAAACGCAGGGGACGAGATTTGAACTCGTAAGGGTTTCCCCACTAGTTTTCAAGCAGTTCTAGGAAATCGCTTTTTTGATGCAACTTTTCCTAAAAGTTGCTTCGAGACTAGCGCAATGACCGGGTTCTGCCACCCCTGCAAACCTTTTTGCTGTTGCAAAAAGCTTTACCAAAAAGATTGTGTGAACGCGAGTTTTAATTGGTTTTCAAACTTGTTTTTTCAAGTATTCTGTCAACAAGCGGACTCCGAAGCCTGTGTTTCCTTCTTTGTAGAATCCTTTTCCGTCAGTGTTGTCGACTCCTGCAATGTCTAAGTGAGCCCACTTGGTTTTTTCTGGAACGAATTCTTTCAAGAAGCAAGCTGCGAGGATTGAGTCAGGGTCGTCAGGACTCCAGCCGGAAATGTTTTTTAAATCACTAATTGTTCCTTTCATTTTTTCGCTGTATTCGTCCCACATGGGGAAGGGCCATAATCGTTCGCCTGTTTCTTCTCCTGCTTGAATCAAGTCTTTTTCTAGTTTAGAGTCGTTTGAAAACACTCCAGCAGCTTCGCTTCCTAAACAAACGAGTATTGCTCCCGTCAAAGTAGCCAAGTCAATTACTTCATCTGGCTTGTAGTTCTTTGAGTAAGTCAACGCATCTGCTAACACGAGTCTGCCTTCAGCGTCTGTATGTAGTATTTCGATTGTTTTCTCGCCAATCTTAATGATGTCTCCTGGCTTGTAAGCTCGGTCGCTGACTCCATTTTCTGCTAGAGCCATTAATGCAACAACGTGAACGTCTAGCTTCAACTCGCTGACTGCCTTGATTGTTCCTAGTACTACGCAAGCGCCGGTTTTGTCGTACTTCATGCCATGCATGTAACGACCGGGTTTTATTTGCAAACCGCCAGTGTCGAAAGTAATTCCTTTGCCTACTAAGCAAACTGTTTTCTTGCCTGAAGGATTGTACTCTAAAATCACTAGCCTAGGCGGGTGGTCACTTCCAGAACCTACTTCGGCTATTCCGTTCAAGCCGAGTTTTCTTAACTCGCTTGATTCTAAGACTTTGATTTTCAAATCGTTTTCTTTTGCAAGCAAAGCAGCTTGGTGTTGAACGTATTCAGGCGTAGCAATGCTTGAAGGCTCGTTTGCTAAACTGCGTGTATAGTTTTGAGCCTTAGCAACAATGATTGCTTCACTAACTTCTTTTCCTATGTTGGGTAGGAAGATTTTTTCTATCGCGATTTTTTCTTCATCTCGCTTCTTGTACTTGTCAAAAGAATACTCGTAAATCAAGCAAGCTTCAACGAATGCCTTCAAACAATCTTCAGGCATTGAAACTAGAGTAGCGTTTTTTTCCTTTAATTCTTCGCAGGTAGAAACAACGCTAGCCGCCATTAATCGGATGTTTTTTAGTTCAATTTTTTCTCCCAAGCCGTACAATAAAACGCTCTTCTTGCCTCTAAGCAAGAGAAACTCGTTTTTTTTGGCTTTGAATTCGGTTTTTGCTCCGGTTAATTCTTCTGCTTTTTTTAACGCTTCAGCTTCTTTTTTCTCGAAGACTGGAATGACTATTAATCCGCTTAATTCTTTTGAAGCAACAAAATCCATGTTTTTTTTCACCTAACAAACGCTTTTTCAATAAAAAGATTGTAAAACAATAATAAGTTTAAAGAATTTAATACTTGGTTGAAAAATGATTATTGATCCATGGGGTTCTGAACTGCCTGAAGACTATTCGAAAATAGTCAAAGACTTTGGACTAGACGTTTTTGACTCTAAATTGTTTCCTGAACCAAACCGGTTAATGCGTCGAGGCGTAATATTCGCGGGCCGAGACTTGAAACGCATAGCAGACTGTATCAAGCAAGGCAAGAAATACTATGCTTTGAGCGGAATAATGCCTACTGCTGATAGAATTCACTTCGGAACTAAAATGGTCGTTGAACAATTACGTTATTTCCAAGACCACGGCGCGCATACTTATATCTTAGTAGCAGACTTGGAAGCCCAAGCAAGCAGGGGCGTTTCTTTAGAAGAAGGTAAGCGCAGAGCGCTTGAATTTCACATTCCTGCTTACATCGCGTTAGGTTTGAATCCAAAGAAGACTTCGTTTTATTTCCAGTCAGAAAACATGCACGTAATGCAGATTGCTTTCGATGCTGCGAATCACTTGACGGCTAATGAATTCAAGGCAGCTTACGGCAGCAATGAGCCTGGCCGAATTCTTTCAGTCGTCACTCAATTTGGAGACATGCTTTACCCGCAACTAGCTGAAAGAATGCCGGGCATTATTCCCGTCGGCATAGACCAAGAACCCCACGTACGTTTATGTCGGGATTATATTGGCAAGGTTTCTTCCAAGAAATACGTGCCTATTTCTTCAATTTACCACAAGTATACTCGTGCTTTGAATGGAGACTTGAAAATGAGCAAATCAAAACCCGAGTCAATGCTTGAATTGCCTGAAGACTTGTCTTCAGTAGAAAAGAAAATCAAACGCGCCTTGACTGGCGGGCGCGACACTATTGAAGAACACCGCAAGTTGGGTGGAGACGTCAAGAACGACATGGTTTTCGAGTTGTTAAAACAACACTTGGTTGAAAACGATTCTGAACTAAAAGAAATTCACGACAAGTACGTTAGCGGCGAAATGTTGTCCGGCGAGTTGAAAAAAATAGCTATTGACAAAATGAATGAATTCATGACTGATTTTGAAGAAAAACTTGCTTCAGCCAGAAGCCAAATTAAAAACTTGCATTTTGTTGGTAAATAATGAACCAAAAAGAATTAGTTAGAGAACTAGACTTGTTTGAATCCCGTCTTCGCTGGTTTCTTGACACGAATTCTTTTGGTTATAAGGTTACGCATAAAGGACAAATAGTGTTTGTTCGAGGATTCGTTTCTGAAAAAGGACATGGGTCATTCTTACTTGAAGCATCTAATCCGAACCATTCGCCTAAAGAAGTTCAAAGAATAGTTGACTTGCACTTGCCTTTCGATCACGATTTTAGACACTTGGAAATAAAATTCAAAAAACCTCCTTTGAAAGATATTTTGAAAAATCGCGTTAGGTTTAGCATTAACGTAACTCCTAGGCGCGAGTAATTGTTTTATTTGCTTGATTCGTTACTTGTTTTGTGAAATTCGTTGTTAACGAGCCGGCTGCGTTGATTGGGCGTACTTTAATTATTTCAGACGTCCACTTGGGTTTAGAGCTAGAATTAGAACGCAAAGGATTTTTTATTAAAGACTATTGGAAAGCAGAAGTCTTGCGCTTGAATTCACTACTCAAAAAAACTAAAGCCACCAAGCTAATAGTCTTAGGCGACTTCAAACACGATTATTATGGCTTGAAGTATAGAGAGACTCGATTGCTTGATTCTTTCTTAAAGCACTTAGACTGTAAAGACGTCATTATAGTAAAAGGAAACCACGATTCTAGCCTTGAATCACTGCAAGGAATTACTTTAATCGAGCCTCAAGGCTTAGTCTTAAAGCAAGGGGGCAAGACTTTCGGCTTGTTCCACGGCCACGCATTGCCTTCAAAAGAAGTCTTAGCCTGCGATTATTTGCTTTTAGGAAACACTCACCCTACAGTCGAAATCAAAGAAGGAAAAGACTTTGTATTCTACCAAAAATGCTGGCTAGTTTCAACAATGAAAAAAACTAAAAACAAGGTAATAGTTTTTCCTGCATTCAGTGAATTAGTTGGAGGTTCTCCAGTCAACAAGGAAAAACCGCTCGGCCCATTATTCAACCAAGGACTAGTCGAGTTAAAAAAAGCTGAAGTCTTCCTATTATCCGGCTTGAAGCTGGGTTTGTTGAAGGATTTAAGTAAATAAAACGGTTTTTAAACCAGTTTTTGCCTATACTATTTCGTCGTTTTTTTTCGTTTAAAGACAATTTTGTACGCTTATTGAGGTGTTTCCAACATGGGTAGAGGAGCAGAAAAACTAGTTCGTTGTGAGAAGTGCGGTCGTACCGTTGCGAGGAACAAGGCTGTTTACATTGAAAAACCAGTATTGCAAAATCCGTTAGAGAGAAAAGATGTTCACTCTGAACACTACACTCGAGTCTTGACTAGGGAAGTTTGCTACTGCATTTCATGCGGAAAACACGGCCGCGTTTTTGAAAAGAAAAAGAAAATGAACGCCGAACGCAGAGAAAGAGCAGCAATGCAATTCAACAGACCAAGACCAGCTTATCGTCCACAATACGACCAAGGCAAAGCAGCAGAAACTGCGGTCAAGAAAGACTCAATCACTCCAGAAGGCATGAAGAAAGACTTAGAAGAAACCGCCAAGGATTCTCTAGAAACCTTTACGGATGACGAGTACGATAAAGAAAAAACTAACGATTACTTGGAAGAGTTAACTCAGAAAAAACACGACAAAATGACTGAAGACTCAGTCGGCGCTTTAACCGAAGAAGAAGTTGAAGACGACGACAAAGAATAAACTCTTTTCCCCTCTCTTATTTTTATTTTATTTCTCTTACCCTATTACTACTTAATTAATAGTTTCTTTAATCAAATTTTTTTTACAAAGAAAATTTGGGCGTGTAGTCGAGTGGCTAAGACGTTCGCTTCACATGCGAAAGATCCGGAGTTCAATTCTCCGCATGCCCATGACCACCTAGGGAAAGTGGTTGTATAACGCGTTCTTCGAGAACGCGTTTAGGTACAACTCCCCTAACTGGTCGACCTACCCTGTTGGAAATTTTTGTTGAACCTTTTTTCTAAAAAGGTTCGTTCGTAATTCTCCGCATGCCCATGACCAGCCCTGCGGTTCTGGTCGAATCGTATTTTTTGGTCGAGTTTTTCTTAAAAGTTGTTTTTGATCAAACTTTTCTCAAAAGTTTGGAAAAAAAGGAAAACGCGGGAAAGCAAGAGTGGTTGCAAAAACCCGCGTTTTTAACTTTCTTTCTTTGAACCCACCCGAAGGGGTTAAGAATTTTCGTGGAATAATCCAACGATTTTTTTGTTTAAAAACAAAAACCAACGTCGATTCCGGTGGAACCGATTTTAACTAGTTTTTTCTTAATGCATTAGTGAAAAGATTGTTTGTTGTAAGGCATGCTCGCTCTACTGGAAATGATGCTCGCGTTTACGAGGGTTGGAATGGCGGTTCTTTGACTAGGAAAGGCGTTCAACAAGCGAGAAAGCTTGGTAAGTTTTTCAGGGATATTCCTTTGGATGTAGTGTATTGTTCTGACTTGCTTCGAGCTAAACAAACGCTTGAAGAAATGAATTTAGGGTTGAAAACGGTTTTTGATCCTCGTTTGAGGGAGAGGGATTATGGCATTCACAACGGCGAGCCTTATGGCTTCATGGGTGAAAATACTAGTTTTGATGATTTTTACTTGAATTATCGATTAAAGCCAAAGAATGGCGAGAGCTTGATTGAGGTACGAAAGAGAGTTGTTAGTTTTTTTAATTTTGTTGAAAAACAAAAACACGAGACTGCGTTGGTAGTGACGCATCATAATCCTTCAATGTTGTTAATTGGCTTGGCGTCTCAAACGCCTTTATGGAATTGGCGTGTCTTCGTGCAATCAAACGCTTGCGTTAATCAATTAGTTAATGAGGGCGGTGTTTGGAGGATTGCTAGAATAAACGACACTTCACACTTGCATTGAAAGCAATAAAAACTCGTTTTAACAAGATTTATTTTCTAATTTTCTTTTGATCAAACTTTTATCAAAAGTTTGGCTCCAATCGTCTAGTCCGGCCAAGGACATCGGCTTCTCAAGCCGGTAACCCGGGTTCGAATCCCGGCTGGAGCACTTTTTTTTTACTCTTAGCCGTCGGGGATGTTGGGTTCGACTAGTTTGGCTAGTTTTTCTAACGATTCTTGCCATCCTAAGTAGCACATTTCGACAGGAATTACTGGTGGAATGCCTTCTTGAATTATTTTTATTTCCGTTCCTACGGAGACTTTTTTGAGTGAAATAGTAGTAATCATTTCGCCAGGCAAGTTAGGGTTATCAAACGAATCTGTAGCTTTCAAGAACTCGTTTTCTTTTACTTCCAAGTATTTGCCTCCAAACGAATGCTTGTTGCCGGTTGAAAAGTTAATGAACGACATTTTGTATTCCCCGCCTACTTGAACATCCATTTTGTGGACGACGCATAAAAAGCCGTAAGGCGGAATCCAGGACGCGTAAGCAGTAGCGTCTGTAAATGCTCGAAATACTTTTTCAGGACTAGCTTTAAGCACTCTGTGCAGGGTTACGGTATTCGTCATGATTAGTATTTGCGTTTCGCTCTTTTAATTATTTGCAGATTATTCTCAGCGTGTCTTGGTTGTTGTCTGGGTCGTATTTTTCTTCAACCGCGTCGGCATTATTAGCTGTTAAAAATAATGAGTGTGGTCCGCGAGCAATGCATTGGTATTTGAAAGAGTGAATTATGTATTCGTCTGGTTCAAGTGGGGGGGTAGTAAAGATTACTGGTCCGCTTTCGTGAGTTATTTCGACTCCTCCAGGAGTAATGCTGCTAGTGGGGGTAGCTAAGTCTCCTGAAATCCATGTTTTGCTTTCGCCAGCTTTCACTCGGCCGATGTTAGAAACGTTTACGTTAATTGTTAGAATATCTCTCAAATTGGCTTCTACAGAGTAATGTCCAAATTGGTCAGTTACTCCGCCGGCATAGTCGTGAATGAATTCTCCTTTAATGTCAGGCAGGGGGATAATTGTCGGAGTAGGAGTTAGCGTAGGGTTAGTGGAAATACTTGGCGTAATTGGGTTTTGCGCAACGCAGCCTAGCAGGATTAGTGCTAGTATTAACAGTATTTTCATTATTTTGTTTAGTTTTTTTACAATTATTAAGACTTGGTTGTTTTAAATTATTTCAAGTAATCCAATTACGCCTAAAACCAGCATTATTGCGATGGCTATTCGAGTTGCTATGATTGTTGGAGTGACTAGTTTTTTTGGAACGCTTGATTCGTTGAGTAGTTTTTCTATATCTAGTTTGAATGTAAATATTGCTAAGAGTATTAAGACCGAGAATGGTGCTAGCAGGCTTCCGAATACTAAGTCAATGGTTTCAATAGCTGGTTTTCCCAACAAGTTGACTCCGGCGTAACTGTAAGCAGAAAATACGATTAACGGAGTCAATACTAGTGCGGTTATTGCTGCTGCTTTCTTTCTGCTTGTTTTGAAGTAGTCTTGAATCGTAAATAATGGTGTTTCGAACATTGAAATGATTGAAGTAAACGCTGCTAAAAACAGCAAGAAGAAAAATATTGAGCCGAAGATTATTCCTGAAGGCATTCTAGCAAATAATGAAAGCGTTGAATCAAACGACAACGAGAAGCCGGAGGCTTCGCCTGAAGCTAAAGCAACTGGCAGCGTCGTACCTACTGAAATTAAGGCGACTAGAGTGTCTGCAAAAGCTACTATGAACAAAGACGTAGCCAAGCTTTTTCTAGTGCCTAAGTACGCGCCGTAACAGTAAAGAATAGTGTATCCTATTGACAACGAGAAAATAGCTTGAGACATTGCGAACAGCCAAGTTTTTCCGTCGAGTATTTTAGAAAAGTCGGGAGTGAATATTTTAGTTACTTGTTCCCAGTTGCCTGGTTGAGATACTGAAAACAAGAATAAAGCAAGCAATCCGACTAGGAATAATGGAATTAAAACGTTTAGTGTTTTTTCTAGTCCGCGGTGCAACCCGCTTATTGCTACTGTGAACGCAATTCCTACGATTAGTAGCGAGATAGGGATTGATGCTAGCGGTTGTGCTCCTTGAATAAAGCTAGACTCGCTTGATAGCGGCAAGTTGATTGACTGGAATAACACCCAGCCGGTGATTACTATGTAATAGGATAGAATTACTAGTCCCATTATTATTGGGAGCCAGCTTATTTTTCCTAAAACGTCTTTGTTTAAGTAATTCGGGAGGCTTTTCTTGAGTTTTTGTCCTGCTCCTGTTTCTAGAATCATTAACGGCAAGCCGATAATGAATACTGAAATCAAGTAAGGTATTAGGAA
>JABWCK010000031.1 GCA_013360305.1 Microcaldota archaeon | reverse complement strand
TAGCAATGTTTTCAACAAAAACAGGCGGCTTTGCTTTATCTGAATGATTTAACAACAAATCATCCCAATTAAAATCTTGGCCTACGGGCGTAGAAACACCATTGGAATACAAACTCAAGTTTTTTAGTTGGTCGTCGAAAGTAAAACCGGGACAATTAACCCAGTCTCGATAAAAATTAGTATTCAAGAAAGCCGTCCACGTTCCAGGCAATGAACCCATTTCGTAATTACAAACTACTCCAGACACGTTGCTTAAACCAGTTGCTCCCCAAACGTAATTAATCGCCTTGCTTTTAGTCGAATTAATTTGAAACACTAAAGTATCATTACCGCCAGAAGCGGCTTTCCTCCACAATCCATAAGCAGTAAGCCTAGAATTAGCGTTAGTAAAATTAGAAACATTTAACGCAAGCGGCGAATAAGGCAATGATTGATATATTTGAACATAACCATTAGACGAAACGCCAGAACTGTTAGTAATAGCAGAATAAACGCCAGAATTCTTTGTTCCCGCATCACTAGGCCAAACCGAACAACCCGAACAACCACTTATTGCGGGAACCCAAAAATCCGAATCCCAACTGCATTGTAAAGCTTGGCAAGTTTCTGCATCAGGAATTCCGTAAGAACCGCAATCCGGATCGCCACCAGTCAAGCAACGTCCCTCTTCAAAAAAACAACTGTACTCTGCATACAAATTGCAAGTTTCTTCATCACCAAAATTTTCACAATTAAGAGTACCTTGACAAATAAAATTCTCAAAACCAGGATTTCCAATTGAGTTGACGTAAGTAATAGCAAAACTAAAGCTAGACGCTAAAACTAACACTAGCAACCAATTACTTACTGCACCCATATAAGAAAAACGGAAATAGTGAATAAAAGAGTTCTTAGTAAGCAGACAACTTCTTCATAATATCCTTAGTAGTCAACTTAGTTACTAGCAAGGGTATTCCTTCGCTTTCAGCTATTTTTACAGCCAACTTGTCTACTCCAGAAGGATCCAACTCATGCAATACTACTAAAGCCGGCTTGATTGGCGCAATGCGTACAGCAACCATTGGACTACGACCTGTAGAAGTACCAGTAAACAACAACGCTCGCTGGCTAGTGCTCGAGTAAATCTTGACAAAACTCTCATAAGGCAATTCTAGAATGACTTTAACACTATCTAAAATAGTACAACCAAACAATTGAGTTTCATCCAATCGTTCCTTACCATAAACAGCCGTCGCTTCAATTGCTTCAGCGAACTTTTTAGCATCCAAACTCTTAGAAAAGTCGATTGCGTCGAAAAACTTTTGCTCAGGCTCAGCTTCCTTCAACCTCTTGATTAACTCGCCGCCTTTCTTCAAGTCAATATCAAACAAAGCATCAACAAACCTCTTGATTACTCCAATTCCGGGACTCTTTCGGCGATTGCCTTCATAATCACTAATAGTAGAAGGAGTAATTTGCAAGAACTCGCTCAACTCGCTTTGATTGACTGAAAAAACCTCGCGCCACTTTTTCATAGCACTGCCGGGATCAGTGCTCATCGCTATTTCTCCAGCAATCTTAACCTTCAATTGTTCAAAAGCCATTTGACGTAATACACTTCGACAATTGAGTTTAAAATGGTTTTCAACCAAACCAGTTTTTTAAAGAAGATTGCTTCTTGTCTAAAGGCTCATTAAACGCTCTAGCAAGCGAGTTTTCTATTCTTTCAAGAGAAAAATCTCGCTCTTCATGCATGAATTGAATTATTGCTTCCTTGTCAACTTCTTTTAATTTTAATTCTTCTTTACTAATTTTTTTTGAAGGAGGATTCAAAAACAATTCTTGAACTGGTTCGAAATCAATGTCTTCGCCGATTTTCTTCAAAATATCCTCAAATGAATCAAATTCTTTAACTAGCTTTAAAGCTTTCTTGGGGCCAATGCCGTGAATTCCTGGATTGAAGTCAGTCCCCGAAAGAATACCAATCCAAACTAGTTTCTCGCGAGTTATTTCCAACGAGTTCAAAGTTTCTTGTAAGAGTATTTCTTCAGGGTAAACTTGCACGTATTGATTTCGCCTAGGAAGTTTCTTTTTCCCTGACAAAGTCAAATTCCTAATAAGCGTAGGCGCCCCAAACAACAACGAGTCATAATCTTGCGAAGCTGCTGCGCGAACTATTCCATCCGCAGCCATTACCGCGCATTGTGCTTCTCCTTCTGAAGGCGCTTCAACAAAAGGCAAACCCAAATAAGACAACAAAGTTTTGGATTCAGAAATCATTTCGCGAGTGATTTTAGACGTTCTTTGAGCTAACCGGCCGGCTTTCGCTACGTCTCCAGATTCTAAGGCTTTCTTCATTTCTTCCTCTGCTTCCTGCTTGCGTTCTACTCGTTCAGCAATAGTACGCTTCTTCAAGTCAGAAGGCGTTCCATCAAAAACAAACACCGGAATTATCTTCTTTTCTAACAAGTTGCAAGTCCTGTAAAATAACCCGCTTAAATGGCTTGTTACTCGACCAGATGAATCCATTAATGGCGATCCGTCTGGTTGGCGAATAATAGAAACGAATTGGTATAGCGTATTAAACGCGTCGACTGCAGCAAATCCCTGCAGTTCAGTTAGTTCCTTTTCTTTTTTTACAACCAATTCTTTTAAATCGCAGCCCATGAAAAACCAATTTTATTAAATTAACTGAAAAGGTTTTCAAAAAACAAATTATATTAATCATTCGGCAGAATATCATTGACATGAATGAATGCCAAATTTGCGGTAGACAAGCTTCAGGCAGCGGAACTGTAGAAGGAGCTAGAGTTCCCTTATGCTATAATTGCAGCCGTTACGCCCCGAACTTTTCTGTTTACAAAGAATACCGACCGGTTGAAAAGAAAGAAATAATCAAACCAGACGTAGTTGTTAAAAGAAATTACTCTAAACTAATTCGAGAAGTAAGAGAAAAACAAGGATTAGATAGAAAGCATTTTGCGGCTAAACTGCAAATTCAAGAAACAGAATTAACTGCCTTTGAAGAAGGACGAATCAAGCCGACTATAGAAGAAGCCAAAACACTAGGCTATGCTCTAGGAATCAACTTGTTGGAAGAAGAAGTTGATGAAGAACCAGTCAAGACGACTAAAATAGGCTCTGCAACGCTAGGCGACTTCATTAAAATAAAGAAAAAGAACTGACGATGAAAAAAAACTTTTTAACAACCCTAATAATAATCGCATCAATAGCCTCATTCTTTACAATAGCATTCAGCGAAATAGAAACACTCACTAAAGCAGTCATACTATTATTACTGCTAGGCATTACGGGTTGGTTGATTCACAAAATAGCCGGAATAGAAGGATACTATGGATTGCTAGTACTCAAAGGCGAACACGGCTTCAACTTAATGGCAGACATAGCAAAAAAACAACCAAAACTAGTACGCGAACTAGCAGACTTTGGATTAACATTCGGCTTCGGCTTGCCTTATGGGTACGCATTATTCAAAAAAAGCAAAAAATTCTTGCTACACGCATTAATAAGTTCAGTATTCTTCTTGTTTCCCTTGCTTGGAGCACCAAATCCCGCATTCAACCAATACTTGCTAGTCGCTTCCGGATTATTGTTCGGATTATTCGGAGTAACCGCTTACACGCTAGTCCAAAACGCGTTTAATATCTTAACAATACCCGGCTCACCAGCAGGAGTCAGCGTATTAATCCCAGGCGTAACCGTTCCATATGAAGCAATTATAGCCATTATAATCATCGCAATAGTCCACGAACTAGCACACGGAGTATTAGCTCACGTAGAAAAAATAAAAATAAAATCATCCGGAGCATTACTGTACGGGTTTTTACCAATAGGCGCATTCGTTGAACCAGATGAAGAAGAATTCAAGAAAACAGAAATACACAAGAAGCGAAGAATCCTAATCGCAGGAAGCACATCCAACTTCATGTTCTTCTTATTGTTCTTAGGCTTGTCAGTAATCGCTGGACTAGCTGTCTCTTCAACCATCCAAGGAGTAAGCATCGCTAACTCAACTATTGCAACAATCACTCCAGGACTAATAGTTCAATCGCTTGACGGAGAATCATTTCACTCGTTTTCCGAATACAGAAACAAGCTAGTCCAAGAAGCACAAAACGACAACTTGATAACAATCAAAACCAATGAAGGAGAAACAGAAATACCCGCTACTCTTCTAGCAGTAGGAAAAACACTAGACTTCTCAATAAACAAAGGAGTCTTGACTGAAGGAGAAAAAATTCACTCAATCGACGGAAAACAAGTCAATTCAATAACCGACTTAAAAACAATCATTGACTCAAAACAACCAAACGATTCTCTTGATTTACAAACAGAAAACGGGAAAAAAACAGTCTTCCTAGACGACAAGAAACGCATTGGCGCTACTTTCCAACAAGTACCTTCAATAGAATTCAAAGACGTTCCAACCAATGAATTCTTGTACTCAATGTTGACAATCCTAGCATCAATAATTACTTGGACGTTCTTGTTGAACTTCATACTAGCATCCGTAAACTTGCTGCCAATATTCGTAACAGACGGACACCAAATAGTTAGAGACGAACTGCAAAACAAGTACGGAGAAAAAGGCAAGAAAATCGCCCTAGCAATCTCAATACTATTCCTGCTAACAATACTAATCAACGCCTTGCCTGCTTTGAACATTTCATTCCCTTGGTTTAGCTAAGCAAGTTTTTAAGCATTGAAATAGTAATCATTTTTTCAAATCAAACTAATTGGTGATATACATGAAGCAAAAACTAAAAAAATTCTTACACAAAGCCGGATCATTCCTAGGCTGGAAAAAAAGAGAAGAAGTAATCATTTCAGGACTAATGGATGACGAAAAAATGTTCATGGAATCAATGCAGGAAAAAGCACAAGGAATTCTACAAAGCGTTAGAAAATTCTCTAAAGAAGCAGAATCAATCAACATTCACGTAAAAACAGCAGTCAAACCAAAAACAAGAATTTATGAATTACAAGCAACAGTTTACTTACCAGGACACCAATTCAAAGCCAACGCAAACAGCCATGAACTGCACCTAGCATTAAGCGAATTAGGCGAAGAATTAAAAAAAGAAGCTAGAAAACAAAAAGATTACACTACAACAATGAGGAAGCGAAAATGAAAAATAAAATGATAACACAAGGAGTATTCCTGCTAGGCGTGTTAATGATTTACTTAGCAGCAACACAATTCAACCAATACATAGTAACACAAGCCACCATCGACACTCAAATCACGGTAGCAAACCAATTATACCCTGAAGAAAGCGCTCAACTAGCCAGCCAAGTAAGAAGCCAATTCTCTGGACCAGTCAACACCATACTATTCACTACCTTCGCCGACTTCATTATTGGATTATTACTATGCCTAGCCGCCTACGCATGGCACAAAGAATAAGTGAGAAAAAAAATTGATTTTAAGTAAACTTTTTGCCGAAAAAGTTTAACCAAAAAAGTGAGAAAAAATGATTTTAAGCGATAAAACAATCTTGGAAAGAATTCAAGCCAAAGACTTAGTAGTAGACCCATTCAAGAAAGAATGCGTGCAACCCTCATCAATAGACTTGCACTTAAGCCATGAATTCAGAGTATTCAAGTTTACAAACCACTCTGTCATCGACTTGAAAGATGAAGTAAAAGACTACACTGAACTAGTGTCAGTAAAAGACAAACCATTCATCATCCACCCAGGAGAATTTACTCTCGGGTCGACTGTGGAAAGAGTCAAAATTCCATTAGACTTAGTAGCTCGATTGGAAGGAAAATCTTCACTCGGAAGATTAGGAATTATAGTCCACGCTACTGCAGGATACATTGACCCAGGCTTTGAAGGACACATTACTCTCGAACTAAACAATGTTGGAAAAATTCCAGTCGCCTTGTATCCAAACATGCGCATTGCTCAAATCAGTTTCCAAACAATGTCAACACCACCACTGCGACCGTACGGCCAAGCAGGCAACCGCTACCAAGGACAAACTGGACCAACAGAAAGCAGAATAGCAAAAGACGCCATAGACTAGCGTTCAGCTTTGAAAACAACTAGTTTCTCAAAGAAAATATTTTGCTCAGAAAGCACGGCGACTTTGAATCCTTTAGATTCTAACTCGCGTTGAACCCAATCATTATCATTCAAAGAAGAAGACAACAACAAGAGGCAACCGTTTTTCTTTAAGTGCATGTGGAAAAACTTCAAAAACTTGCGTAAAACAGTTCGCCCATCAACACCGCCATCTAATGCTTTGTTTAATTCTCCACTCACTTTTTCATCAGTATTGGTAGGCAAGTAAGGAGGGTTGAAAATAATGCAATCGAATTTTTCGCCAATCATTGAAAACAAGTCAGTCTTGCGAAACTTTACTGGATGCAATACTCCTTTAGCATTAGACAAGTTGTTTTCCGCATTCCTAAGAGCGTCTTCATTAACATCCACAGCCAAGACATTAGTTACTTGACCGCTGCGAGAAGCGAGAATCGCTTGCAAACCCGAACCCGTTCCCAAGTCAAGTACTTCACCACGCGCGTGTTTTTCGACTTGTTCTGCTAACAGAAAAGAATCCTCTCGAGGTTCATAAACAGACTCGCTTGTTTCCAGCACTAAATCCTTGTAAAACGCTTTATTCACTATAAATTATTATTCAAGCTAGTTGAAATATTCTTTGTGAAACCAACTTGGATGACGTCTAAATTTCCTACTAAAGAAGGCGAAGTAAAAATAACACACTTAACTAGTTTTTCAGCAGGACAAATACTTGAATCAATAAAAAACTCAACGCCAATCAATGGACATCGTTCAACAAGCAAAATAGGTAAATTCAAAGTAGTGTTAAGACACGCTCCAGGAATAATAGCGCAATCCGCTAGTACAGCCTTCAAACACCTTAGACAAGCAGCTGGAACAGGGATTCTAGAATACCCGATAGCACTAGTTGAAAGCAGTAACGGCGCACACGTCCTAACACTTGAAAGACCATTTTTCAACCCGTTCATTAACGCAAGCGAAGAGGAAAAAACAATGTCCGGAATAAAAATAATGAAAGGAATTGCCCGATTGCATTTTAAAAAAATAGGCTACGGAAAAACTGAAGCAAACGCTAATGCTACTCCAACAGGCAGAATTGTATTAACTGATTTTATTGGCTTGCAAGAACTATTCAAACCAATGCAAGAAGCTAAAGCACTAGCAAAACACTTCGCTAAAGAAATAAACCCAAATGACAATACACTTGAATCAAAACTAACTAACACGTACTTACTAGAAATAATGAAGTTAAGCGCAAAAAAAACCTAGC
This sequence comes from Microcaldota archaeon, assembly GCA_013360305.1. Classification (GTDB taxonomy): domain Archaea; phylum Micrarchaeota; class Micrarchaeia; order Norongarragalinales; family Norongarragalinaceae; genus JABWCK01. The sequence continues at coordinate 2,031 of JABWCK010000031.1, read as the reverse complement.
TATAAAAACTCGAAATCGTTAATTTCGCTATGGAACTAGATTATTCTCAAGCGGGTTTTACGGAAAAACAAATATTCAATACTGCAGTTAAACTGCTTCCAACGATTAATGAAATGAATTCAATCGTTAAAACAAGAAACTGGGCAAGCGACTATGCTTCCTTGCTTTTACCTTCAGAAAAAACTTTCCTACACCAATCGCACAGAGTATTAAAACAAGTAAAAGCAGACAATTTTATAGTAGTCGGAATTGGCGGATCCAACTTGGGAACGCTAGCGTTGCAAGAACCTCTCGGCAAAAAGATTTTTTACGCCGACACGACAGACCCTGACCATTTGAAGTCAATAATCAAGCAATGCAAAGGCAAGACGCTAGTAAATATTGTATCAAAATCCGGTTCTACTACCGAAACCATCGCCAACGCTTGCACGTTATTAAAAGAATTAAAAAATTACGAAGTAATCGTTACTACTGATTCCGGTTCTAAACTAGACAAGGAAGCTGAACAAAACGGTTGGCTAGTTTTAGAAGTACCTTCAAGAGTCGGCGGACGTTATTCAGTGTTTTCAAACGTTGGTTTGCTCCCACTAGCTTGGAGTGGTTTAAACACAACTAAACTACTCGATGGCGCGGAGTTAATGATAGAATCATGCATGTCTAATGACGTTGAAGAAAACCCTGCAGCAATTCTTGCTTCTTTAATTTACTTGAACTATCAAAAAAACCGAGTCGTCTTCGACCAATTCTTGTTTTCAAACGATTTGGAAGCTTTAGGAAAATGGTATCGCCAATTGCTTGGAGAAAGCATTGGAAAACACGGCATTGCTTTAACGCCGACTGTTTCAATTGGTTCAACTGACTTGCATTCCATGGGGCAATCCTACTTAGGCGGAGCAGACAACAAATTCTATCGAATAGTCAACTCCAAGTTCAAGAACTCGGCTATTGTGCCTAAAAACAATTTAGCACCAAACTTGAATGGAAAAAGCTTTAACAAAATAATGAATTCAATCTCAACAGGCTTTCAAACCGCGTTGGCTAACAGGAAGAAACCGTTCGTTTCGTTCAATATTGACAAAACCGAGGAAGAACTAGGCGGGTTAATGCAGTTGGAAATGGTTGAAGTAATGCTTTTAGCCAAGTTGTTGAAAGTAAACGCATTCGACCAGCCTCAAGTTGAGGAATACAAGAAACACACTAGAAAATTATTGAAATAATTTTAACCGAACAAAGCAAAACCAGCATACAAGATTACGACAGTCTTCAAGACTCTGGCGATTACTATTGCTATCATAAAGTGTTTAAAATCCATTTTCATGAATCCAGCAGCTACTGGAAACAAGTCTCCAATGAAAGGAATCCAAGGAGAAGCAATCAATGCAGGGATGCCGTATTTTTGAATCAATTCTCTAGCTTGAGTTTCACGCTTCTTGTCTCTAGGCGTTAAGAAAAACCTGATTCCCTTCAATCCGACGTAGTAATTGATTACTGCCGCAATAGTTGACGCGAAGGTTACTATAACTAGTATTTCCCAAAAACCCCACAGTTTGGAAGCGATAAGAATAACCGGTTCTGAAGGAAACGGCAAAAGTGAAGCTGAAAAAAACGCAATCAAAAACAAGCCAATTAATCCATAGTTTTGAACCAATTGAATGCCTAACGCTACTAAGTCAATCACTTAAGCATAAAACAAGGAAAATTAAAAAGCCTATTCAACGCCAATAATTAATGCAATGGAAGAACGAGCAGGCGGAATAATTTACTGCAAGAAACCGTTAAGAATAGCCTTAGCTAAACAAAACCACCAAGGCTGGACTTTCCCAAAAGGACACGTTGACGAAGGCGAAACACACTTAGAAACAGCCGAACGCGAATGCAAAGAAGAAACCGGCTTGAAAACAATAAAACTAGTCAAAGAAATAAAAATACTAAACCGAAAAAGCAGAAACCAACAAACAGACCTAGCAATAAGCATGTACTTATTCGAAGCGTTAAAGCCAAGCGAGTTGAAAGAAAAACCAGACAGCGAAG
>JABWCK010000030.1 GCA_013360305.1 Microcaldota archaeon | reverse complement strand
ACTTTCAGAGAGAAAGTAGAGAACCTAGAAAGTTTTCTAATTATTCGAGAGAGTTTTTTTTACCTAAAAAAATTTTGAAGAAGTGATTTTATGGATTTAAATAAATCAATTCGTTTAGCAGTTGACTCCGGAAAAGTAGTCTTAGGCTTGGATAAAGCTAAAAAGATTGCTTTGAACGGTGACGCAAAGTTAATTATTTATTCTAAGAATTGCCCCGGCGCACAAGACTTGAAGCATTACTGTGACTTGTCTGGCGTTAGCTTGCTTGAGTTTCAAGGAACTAGCGTCGAGTTAGGTGCAGTGTGCGGTAAGCCTTTTTCTGTAAGCGTTTTATGCGTGCAGGAAGCTGGAGATTCTGATGTTTTGAGTGTGGTAAAAGGTTGACGTCAGTTATTTCTAATGAAGAATTACAATTAATCAACTTGCTTGAAGACTCTACTGGAGCTAAGGCGCTAGATGTAGTTAATAACGATGATGGAGTTATCTTCGTGGTTACTCAAGGAGAGTTAGGCAAGGCAATCGGCAAGCAAGGAGTCAATATTCAAAAACTCAAAAAGCAATTCGGCAAGCCTGTTGAAATGATCGAGTTTTCTCCAGAGCTTGAAGTGTTTTTGAAAAACTTGTTCAAGCCTGTTGCAGTTGAAGAAATTGATTCAAAGGAAGAAAACAAGATTGTTCACATTAAGGTTGATGCTGAAAACAAGGGACTTGCTATCGGCAGGAACGGCAGCAAGATCAAGAAGGCTAGATTGTTGTTGAAGAGATTATTCAACGTTGACGATTTCAAGATTTTATAAAAAGGTGGAATGTTTATGGCTAGAGGAGAATTGGCTGGAAGAATTTTAGGCAAACAAAGAAAATCACATCGATGGTTGAAGAAGCCTTGGAAGAGGAAGGCACTAGGATTGAAAGACAAGTTCGATCCATTAGAGGGAGCTCCAATGGCTAAGGGAATTGTTTTGAAGAAGGAAGGAAAGGAGCAAAAACAGCCCCACTCTGGAATCATTAAGTGCGTTCGCGTTCAATTAATCAAGAATGGAAAGAAAGTTTCAGCTCACGTTCCAAAGGACAAGTCAATTACTAAGATTGACGAGCACGACGAAGTAACTATCGTTGGTTTAGGCGGTTCTCAGCGTGGTCAGATGGGATCCATTCCTGGTGTCAGGTTCAAGGTAATTGCTGTTAATGGCGTTTCCTTGGAAGAATTAAGGACTGGAAAGAAGGAGAAACCAAAGCGTTAAGGTGAATGAATAATATGGATTCAAAATTGTTTGGAAAGTACGATTACGAGGGCGTTTCTATTAGGGACGCTTCTCTAGCGTTGTACATTAACTTGAAGCCTTTGAGCTTGCCGCATACTTTCGCTAGACACGCTAACAAGCCTTTTGCTAAAGGCCGAGTTAACGTAGTCGAGAGGTTAGCTAACAAGCTAATGCGTGGTGGTACTGGTGAAAAGCTTTCAGGTAGAGTAATCAGGACTCACGGAAAGCTTCAAGGCAAGAAGGAAAAAGTCTTGAAAGTATTAAGGGATGCTTTTGACATTGTTGAAAAGAAGTCTAAACAAAATCCTATTCAAGTATTGATTCTAGCTTTAGAAAACTCTGCTCCTCGAGAAGATATTACTCGCGTAAGGTTTGGTGGAGTTTCTTACCAAGTTGCAGTCGACGTTTCAGCTCAAAGAAGGTTAGACTTAGCTTTGAGACACTTGGGTTTGGCTGCAATCATGCATGCCTTTAACGCTAAAGTCAATTTGGCTGAAGCTCTAGCTGACGAGTTGTTGTTGGCTTCAGCAAACGACCAGAATTCTTACGCTATAAAGAAAAAGAATGAAGTCGAAAGAATGGCTAGAAGCGCTAGGTAAGTTTTTTTCCTTTTTTATTCATTTTTATTAAAAAAATTATTTTTCATGGTGATAACGTGGCAAGAAAAGAAGTAGTTGTTGAAGATGTAGTTCGTTTAATGAAGAACCCTACACAAATCAGGAACTTGGGTATTGTTGCTCACGTCGACCACGGAAAAACTACTTTATCTGATTCTTTAGTGGCTCGTGCTGGATTGATTTCAAAACAATTAGCTGGAGAACAAAGAGTTTTAGATTACGATCCTCAAGAACAAGCTAGAGGTATTACTATCAAGTCTGCTAACATTTCTTTAGGTTTTACTTACAACGAGAAAGAATACTTAGTCAACTTGATTGACACTCCTGGACACGTTGACTTCGGTGGACACGTTACTCGTGCCATGAGAGCAGTGGATGGAGTAGTGTTGGTAGTTGATTCTGTAGAAGGAATCATGCCTCAAACTGAAACCGTGTTGAGACAAGCTTTAAAGGAAAAAGTAAAGCCAGTGTTGTTCATTAACAAGATTGATCGTTTAATCAACGAGTTAAAACTAGACAGCAAGGGAATGCAGGAAAAATTCATTAAAGTCATTTCAGGCATTAACAAAATCATTGAAGGTTATGGTCCTAAGGAATTCGTTGACGAGTGGATGATTCGAGTAGACAAAGGCAATGTTGCTTTCGGTACTGGATTCCACAAGTGGGCTATTTCTTACAAGACTATGAAGGAAAACAATATTTCGTTCAATGACATTTACGAAAAGTGTTCTACTGGAGACATGAAGACGCTTCAAGAAAAAGCTCCATTAGATGAAGTAATCTTGGAAATGGTTATTACTCACTTGCCTTCTCCAAAAGAATCACAAAAATACCGTATTCCAGTCATTTGGCATGGAGATTTAGAGTCAGAACACGGAAAATCCATGGTTAATTGTGATCCTACCGGTAAAGTAGGCTTCATGGTTACTGCTATTCAAGTAGACGAACACGCTGGAGAAGTAGCTGTCGGAAGAATTTATTCCGGAACTCTTCGAAAAGGAAGCGAAGTTTACTTAAGCGGTCAATTAAAGACTGAAAAAATTCAAAACGTAGCCATTTACATGGGCCCTGATCGCGTACTAGTAGATGAAGTAACTCCTGGAAACATTATTGCAATCGTTGGTTTGAAAGACGTTTCCGCAGGAGAAACTGTTTCTGAAGGAGAAATGCCTCCATTCGAAAAAATAAAGCACCACTCTGTGCCCGTCGTTACTAAAAGCATTGAAGCTAAGAATCCAAGAGACTTAGCTAAACTAGTCGACGCGTTGAGAAAAATCGGTAAAGAAGACCAGACGTTAAGAGTTGAAATCAACCAAGACACTGGCGAACACTTGATTTCCGGAATGGGAGAATTGCACTTGGAAATCATTGAATACAAAATCAAGAACGAAAGGAAAGTAGACATTACTACTTCTCCACCAATCGTGTTGTATGAAGAAACTATTCAATCAGAAGGCCCTGAATTGGAAGGAAAATCTCCAAACAAGCACAACAAGTTCAAGATGAAAGTAGTCCCATTAGAAGAAGGAGTCTTGAAAGCATTGCAGGATGGAACTATTAGTGAAACCACTAAAGGCAAGGAATTAATCGACCAATTAATCGAAGCAGGCTTACCAAGAGAAGAATCCAAGAAGATAATGAAGATTTACGAAGGAAACGTGTTTATTGACGCTACTAAGGGAGTTCAATACTTGCAAGAAATTAAAGAATTGTTGCTCGAAGCATTCATGCAAGCAATGAAGGAAGGACCATTGTCAAAAGAAAAAGTAGTCGGAGTCAAAGTATTGTTAACTGATGCAGTAATTCACGTCGACCCTGCTCACAGAGGACCAAGTCAAATCATTCCTGCTATTAGGAACCCAATTTACGCAAGCATGCTTCAAGCAAGTTGCGTATTATTAGAGCCAAAGCAAAAGTTATTCGTCAACAGTCCAGCTGACTACATGAGTTCAATTATCAACCAAGTCCAAGGAAGACGTGGCCAAGTAATGGACATTCAACAAGAAGGAGAAGCAGTAAGCATTACTGCTAAAGTACCTGTTTCTTCAATGTTTGGTTTTGCTTCAGAAATTCGAGGAGCATCACAAGGACGCGCAGCATGGTACTATGAATACTCTGGATATGAGAGGCTTCCAACCAACTTGCAGTCCGAAATGATTGCTTCAATCCGCAAGCGCAAGGGATTGCCTGAAGCAGTGCCAACTCCAAGAGACTTCTTGGACTAGTTTTTTCCTTTTTCCTCTATTTTTAAATTCACTGCTTAGCATTATTGTTAAAGTGGGCGCGTAGCTCAGTCTGGATAGAGCGTTTCCCTCCTAAACTTTTTTACCGAAAAAAGTTTAATCAAAAAAACTTTTTAGTTGAAAAACAAGTTGGGGCCAGGCAAAGGTCGGGGGTTCGAATCCCCTCGCGCCCGTTGACCATTCGGGGGAAAGCGTTCCCCCCCATTGGTCGGACACTCCCCTTTCTATTTTTTGGTGAATGCTTTTCAACAGAAAAGGTTCGTTGCCGAATCCCCTCGCGCCCGTTCAATTAGTTTTTTATTTGTACTTATTCAAAGCATTTATTACTTGTTTTAGTAGAGTGGTTGCAAAATGGATGAAGAATTAAAGACTATAGCAGATATGTTAGCTCAGTTGACGGAAGACACTAGCGTTCCTAGAAATGTTAGAAACAATATTACTAATGCTAAAAACCATTTAGAAAACCCTGAATTCGCTATGGGTGTTTCATCGGCTATTTATGCCTTGGAAGAAGTTAGCAACGACATTAATTTGCCAATGCATGCTCGCACTCTAGTATGGAATTTGTTAAGCGAGTTAGAAGCAATAAAAGAAAGCCGGCTTTAATTTATTCTTGATTTTTTTGATCAAACTTTTTAAGAAAAAAGTTTGATTAGATTACTCCGAAGATTTTGTTTTTCTTTTTAGTGGTTTCGCCGAATTCTTTCGCTAATTCTTCCATTAGTTCTTTTTGTTTTTTGGATAGTTTCTTTGGAATGCTAATTTTTGTTTTTACTATCAAGTCTCCGTGCTTGTTGTAGTAAGGAAATCCTTTGTTGTGAATGATTATTTCGTCACCGTCATTCGTTCCAGATGGAATGTCTACGTCTATTTCTTTTCCGTCAATGTTCTTGAATTTAGTTTTACCGCCTAAAACTGCCATGGGGTAAGAAATTTCTTTCAAGCCTACTAAGTTGTAGCCGTCTCGTTCGAATCCTTCTTCTTGGCTTACTCTAACTATCAAGTACAAGTCGCCAGTCATGTTGTTTTTCTCGCTTCCCTTGCTTCTCAAGCGCAAAGCGTTTTTGTCTTCAATTCCTGGTGGTATTTCTACTACTAAGTCTTCTCTTTTCTCGTTGCTTCCCAAGCCATTACAGTGCTTGCATTGTTTGTCGAATTCGTATCCTTTGCCGCGGCATTGAGCGCAGTTAACCATTGTAGAAAAAACGCCGAAAGGCGTGCGTCGAGTTTGAGTAGCGTGTCCGCGACCATCACAATAAGTGCATTCTTTGGTTTCTCCATTGTGTGCGCCAGTGCCGTTGCAGTAATCGCAGTCGATTATTCTGTCGATGTGAATGGTTTTCTTGACTCCCTCGTATGCTTCTTTTAATGAGATTCTAGTTTCGTACTGTAAGTTCAAGTTTTCTTCTTCATAAAAATCGTTAAACCCGCGAAAACCAAAACCCATGTTTTTGAACAAGTCAGCGAAGTCGCTAAAATCAGCTTGCCTAAACGCGTCTTCGTTGTTGAATGCAGAGTGTCCGCGTTCGTCGTATTGCTTGCGTTTTTCTTCATTTGAAAGAACAGCGTATGCTTCGCTTATTTCTTTGAATTTTTCTTCAGAACCACTAGTCTTATTACGATCTGGGTGGTGCTCCATGGCTAGCTTGCGGTATGCTTTTTTTATTTCATCCGTGCTAGCAGTCTTGCTTACGCCCAGGACTTCGTAATAATCCTTCTTCATTTCTTTTCCTCAAAGTTAGCGTCTTTTGGTTCTTCCGGGTTTTGAGGTGATGGTTTTTGATACATTGCGGCACCAATTTCTTGAAGCTTCTTGCTCAAAACATCTTTCTCGTCTTTTATTTTTGCAGCGTCCTTAGAATTCATTGCTTCTTTAGTCTTCGCGACTAACTGCATTAATTCTTGTTTTTGAGACTCGTTGATTTTATCGCCTAGTTCTGAAATCGTTTTTTCAGTCGTATAACACAAAGCATCTGCTTGGTTTAATTCTTCCGCTAGTTCCTTGTTTTGCTTGTCTTGTTCAGCAAAATCTTCTGCTTCTTTTATTTTGCGTTCGATTTCAGATTGGTCCATTTTGTGCGGTGAAATTATTTGAAGAGACTGGCTCTTGTTGGTTGCTTTGTCAACTGCAGTCACGTTCAATATTCCATTAGAGTCGATATCGAAAGTAACTTCAATTTGAGGAACTCCTCTTGGCGCGGGAGGAAGTCCAGTCAACGAGAAAGTTCCAAGCAATACATTATCGCGAGCCATTGGTCGCTCTCCTTGTGAAATGCGTATGTCTACGCTGTGCTGGTTGTCTTCAGCAGTGCTAAAGATTTGACTCTTCTTGGTAGGAATTGTAGTGTTTCGATCGATTAATTTAGTCATTACTCCTCCTAGGGTTTCTATTCCTAGAGATAGTGGAGTTACGTCCAGCAGGAGTAAGTCTTTAACTTCTCCTGCTAGGACGCCTGCTTGAATTGCTGCACCGTAAGCAACGCATTCCATTGGGTCGAGTCCGCCTTGAGGTTTTTTGCCAGTCGCGCTTTCAACAAAGCTTTGCACAACCGGCATTCTCGTAGGACCGCCTACTAGGATGATTGCGTCTAAATCTTTACTAGTCCAACCAGCGTCTTTCATTGCTTGCTTGACGGGTTGGTCGCATTTTTGAACTATTGGCTTTACTATTTCTTCCAATTTAGCTCGAGTTAATTGGTACAAGAAGTGTTTTGGTCCTCGTTGGTCTGCAGTCAAGTAAGGCAAGTTTATTTCAGTGCTCAATACTGTACTTAGTTCAATTTTTGCTTTTTCTGCTGCTTCGCGTAATCGATTCATTGCTTGGCCGTCGTTTCTTAATTCTAATCCGTGAGTGTTTTTGAATTCGCTTGCCAAGTATTCTATCAAGGCGTTGTCCATGTCGTTTCCGCCTAGTTGAGTGTCTCCTGAAGTAGATTTAACTTCAAACACGCCGTTACCGAAGTCCATTAGCGTTACGTCTAGTGTTCCTCCTCCTAGGTCGAAGACCATTATTTTTTGTTCCTTGTCTAGCTTGTCTAAACCATACGCTAGAGCTGCAGCTGTTGGTTCGTTAATAATTCTCAATACTTCTAGTCCCGCGATTGCGCCGGCGTCTTTAGTTGCTTGGCGTTGGTTGTCATTAAAGTAAGCTGGAACCGTGATTACTGCTTGTTTCACGGGTTCGCCTAAGTATTTTTCAGCATCGCGCTTGATTTTTTGTAGAATAAACGCAGAAATTTCTTGAGGGCGGTAGTCTTTTCCGTGTAATGAGTATTTGAAGTCTGAACCCATTTTTCTCTTGGCGGCAATGACTGTTCCTTCTGGGTTGACTACCATTTGTCGGCGAGCTGGTTCTCCAACTAGCAGTTGCCCGTCTTTAGTCAAAGCAACTACTGAAGGAAAAGCTTTTCCAGCAATAGTTGATCCCTCTGCACTGGGAATGAGCGTTGGCTTTCCTGCTGTCAGTACAGCAGCAGCGCTGTTTGAAGTTCCTAAATCAATTCCAATTATTTTACTCATTTCATTTCACCTTTATTATTTTGCTTTCCAACGATTACTTGCGCTGGTCGAAGCAGTTTTTCTTTAAACAAAAATCCCTTTGAAACAATTTCTACTACTTTATTGTCTTCGCCATCAACAATGCGCAAGGCATCCATTAAGTTGGAGTCAAACTCGTCTCCTTTTTGTACGCTTAATTCAACGAGTCCTTTGTTTTTCATTACTGTAAAAAACTTTTTAGCTAACGGCTCGATTATTTTTTTCTCTTCTTCGCTTACTGAATTCAACGCGTTAGAAAAATCTTCATACAAGGGAAGAAATTCTTTTACTGAGTCTACTTCTGTTTTTTGTTTGAAATAGTTTTTTTCCTCGCTCCATTGTTTTTCCGCTTCCTTGTATTTGTTGTCATAAAACGCGGCAGTAGCCTTCCATTTGGTTGCTTCTTCTATTTTTGCTTGTATTTCTTCTTCATTCATTGAAAAAGTCCCTCTCCATTAATTGAATCATTTTCTTCATTTTTTCAAAATGCTGCATTTGTTGTTTTTCTAATTCATCCACTAAGTCTGAAAGGTTGTCTCCGCGTAGCGAGTACTTGTCTTCTTTTTTTTCAAGGACTCCTGCTTCTTCCAAGCGCTTCAAGTGATGCAAGGCAGTAATGCGGTTAATATTCGCTTCTTTTTGCACGTCAGTTCCGCCGACTTGTTTTTTTACTACTACTACTCTGAATACTCTAACTACCGTCTTGTCTGTGTCTCGGCCTGAAATTATTCCCAAACGCTCACAAAAATCCCTAAAGAAAGCGTCATCGTCAGCTTCTTGTTTACGTAAGATAATTTTCGTCGCCATTAGTTTTTACCTCTATTGAATAATTGGAAGGGATGCAGCCAATCCAAGTGTTAATATGATGTTAACACTAAGTATTTAAGGATTATGGTTGGTGTGAACTATTTTCTTTCTACTTTCTTTTTTCTTTGATTTTCTTTATATTTTTCATACAACTTAGGGTGTTCGTTTTCTAAATAAGCTTCAAAACTTCCATGTCCATTAAACGATGTTTCGTTTTTTATTAATTGCTTCAACCCTTGGTATAACGGTCTATTTGTTTCTTTTAGGCTTGTTGCGCCTTTTATTACTATTGAGTAACGTAGTTTTTCTCTTACTACTCTCTGGTTTTCATATTTACTTTTAGTATTTTGTTTGGGAGATTCAATAAATGGTCCAGATGTCGGATCAACTCCTACGTGGTGCATTAATTTACTCCAACTTCCGTGTCCTAAATAATCTCTACCCCTTACTTCTTGATATAATGCCGATGGGGCATGTTTGTTTAGTCCTATTTTATTAGCCCAATTACGTGTTCTTTTAATCCATTCGCTAGCGTTGGGGCTAATTCCTATTCCTCGTTCTGTAGGGTGTTCTTTCAAATAGTATTCGATATCTCTTAAAACTATTTCATCACTACGACGAGGCTCTTTTGGTCTAAATAGTGTTTTTGTCACGTATTGTTTATTTGCTTTTTTTACTTAAACTTGTATGTTAAGAATTTGTATATTATTTTTGCTGCTGTAGCGTTCGGAGCATGATTGCCGGGCAATGGCATTAGTTCAACACAATCAAAGCCGATAACGTTCTTTTTCTCGCAAACTAGTTTTAGTATTTCTATTAATTCGTTGTAAGTGAAGCCGCCGGGTTCTGGTGTTCCAGTCGCAGGCATGATTGATGGGTCTAAAACATCCAAGTCAATAGTCACGTAAACGTTTTTTTCCAAGCTAGAAACAATTTTTTCTAAAGATTTTTTCCAGTTTTTACGCAACTCGTGCATTAAGAAAATGTTTTTTTCATTTTTTTT
>JABWCK010000055.1 GCA_013360305.1 Microcaldota archaeon | reverse complement strand
GAACTACATCAACCGCTAACGCGTCAGTACTCATAAGAATATTCATCACCAACCTTTTTGTTCTTGCAAAAAGCTTGACCAAAAAGGTTGAATTAATAATAAATTAGAATGATTTTAATGCTTTTTCTATTCCATCCAAGCCTTGTTTTAATTCATTCATTGAAGACGCGTAAGAAATTCTAATGAAGCCTTCCCCATTAGAACCAAAGTTAGTTCCAGCCAATACTGAAACACTAAATTTTTCCAACAAGTAATTCTGAAATTCAGCAGTAGGCTTATTCTTTATCGCTTTAGAAATGTTAGGAAAAACGTAAAACGCGCCTTCCGGATTATAACAATCAACACCAGGCATTTCATTCAATCGCTTTACTACAAATTCTTTTCTCTTCTCGTACTCTGAAACCATTTTCTTCACAGAATCCTGCTGTCCCTTTAAAGCTTCAATTCCAGCCCACTGCACGAAGTTAGCAGGACACGAGTAAGAATTAATTCCAACCACTTTCAACAAACTCGCAAGTTCTGGATTGCAAACAACCCAAGCCAGCCTCCATCCAGTCATTGAATAAGTCTTCGAAAAACCATCAAACAAAATTATTTTATCTTCAATTTCTTTGAATTGAGTAATGCTTTCGAACTTTTTACCGTAAATAATACGAGAATAAATCTCGTCACTCAAAACAAAAAAGTCATTATCTAAAGCCAAGTCCTTGACTGTTTTCAAAAACTCTCGGCCAACAACTCGACCAGTCGGGTTGGAAGGCGAATTCAACACTAGCAAACTAGTCTTTTTAGATACTCTTTCCTTTAATTCTTCAACATCAAAAGTCAACGAATTATAATAAACCGGTTTTGCTCCGAAAAACTTTGCCGACACTTCATACGCTGGATACGACGGGTTTGGAACTATTACTTCCTTGCCTTCTTCAGCAAAAACAGACAAAACGTTATTAATCAAAGTTTTCCCGCCCGGACCAATCAATACTTGTTCTGGCGAATAACTAGAATAACAATCACAAACAGCCTGCCTTAACTCTAGAATTCCTTCAGGAACAGTATAACCCGTTTTTCCGTCCTTAATAGCTTGAATTCCTGCTTGCTTGACGTTGTCAGGCGTAGGAAAATCCGGCTCGCCAATATGCAGTTTTACTACTTTCTTTTTCGTTTCAAGCTCGAATTGTTTTACCTTACTAGAAAACTGAAACGAACCCTCAGTAGATAAATTCTTAGTCCTAAAAGCGAGATTCATTGAAAAAAGCAAGAAAAAAGAGTTAAAAAACTAATTCTTTAACGACAAAAAGCGAAAAAGAATAAAAGAAAGAAAAAGCCTCAACCGCCTAAACGCGGGCTTTTAGGGCGTAAAAAGTAATACCCGCCACCAATCAAGACAATCAAGCCGCCAACAATCAACAAGCCATCGTTATTATTTGACGCACTAGCAGTTGGAGCCTGAGGCCCCGAAGTAGGCGTTGCAGTTGGAACTGGTGTAGGCGTTGCAGTTGGTATAGGCGTTGGAGTTGCAGTTGGAACTGGTGTAGGCGTTACACTTGGTATAGGCGTTAGAGTAGGAGTAATAACGAAATCTCCACCCGAACTAC
>JABWCK010000054.1 GCA_013360305.1 Microcaldota archaeon | reverse complement strand
GACGCAGAAGAAGCAGATAGTTTAGAGTTTAACTCTGCAGCCAATTCATCACTGTGTTTTCCAGCTTCAGTATGCAAGCCAGTGATCACTTTATCGTACTGAGAATCAGTCATTACTACGTTAGTATACGCATCCTTCAAAGTTTTTTCAACTGAAGCTTTCGGGAAGGTTTTCTTAAACAAGTCTAAAGTCAACGCGCTATTAACCGCAGATCCAGTAACTATGTTCAAAGTAGAATTCGATCCAGTTACTCCAGAATCAACAGCAACCGAACCAACTATTCCATTTACTAGCGAAGTCTTGTAAAGTTCTTGATTGGCGGAAGCTTTAGCGAATACAATAATCGCAGCCAACACTACTAAAACAAGAAGTGCTTGGTCTGCAATATTCCACAAGCGACCCCAATCCACTTCTCTTCGAAGCGATGAAAAGAACGCGCCTGAAGAAATAACTACCCCCAGTGCTAGGAAGGGAACCATTAACGAAGGGAAAAACAATCCCATTACTATAGATGCAATAATCATTAAAGGCAGAGTCAACATGGCCAGCCATGGACTAATTCCATGGCCATAAAAAATGCTTAAAGCAAGAGTAAGCGAGTATACCAACAAGAACAAGAAGAAACCTAAGCTGTAAAACTTGCCTAAACTTGAGTCAATTCTCGCAAAGTTCAACAAGTCAACTATCTTGAAGTTAGCTTTATCCAACAATACTGCTGAAAAAACGAATAAAATCAAGATTACTACCAAGAAAGGCAGTTTGGCTTTAAAGTTTTGAGTAATAGGAATACTGAATTGCAATTGAATCTGCTTGTCAGTAGTTTGTACAGGGTGGTGATCAACAGAACGCTTTGCTTTTAGTGCTTCTAGTTTTTCATCAATCGAAGGTTCTGGTTCTCTCTTCTTTAAGTGACTAGCCATCATTCCAAACCATTACGCGATGATTGCTTAAAAACCTTTTAATTAATGGAGTAATTAATGCATTAGTGATTAACGAAATAATAACCACGACAATATTCATTTTCTTCATACTAGACCCGTTCATCAGTATTCCAGTATTTTTGACTCTAGCTAAAAAAGCCACGCCTCAAGAAAAAAAAACAATAGCAAACCACGCAATACTCATTGCAGGCGCGTTAGCAGGATTGTTTATAGTATTCGGAACTAGTTTTTTAGACGCTATAGGAATAGGTTTCAACTCATTCAGAATTGCAGGAGGAATAGTCCTAGCATTAATGGGGTTGGAAAACGTTCTCGATTTTTCTTTTAATAAAACTAAAAACGCTGATTACGAAAACATTTCAGTAATAATCGCCACGCCACTCTTAACCGGGCCAGGAATGGCTACTACTCTAATAATATTCACTCAAAAAATCGGGGCCTTAATTACAAGCATTGCTACAATAAGCGCTTTGCTTGCAGCTTGGGTCATACTGCTAAACGCGGACAAAATACAAAAAACAGTCGGGCCGAAAGTAATCAGAATAATATCCAAAGTAATGGGATTGTTGATAATTGCTTTCGGAATTCAACTAATAATAACAAGCATTTAAGCCAGTATTTTCACTGAATCTTTTTCAACAACAACCGTGCGTTCAGCTTGAGAAACCAAGGAATCCTTAGAATCCTTCAGTAAAGGAAACGACATTAGTATTTCTTGCTTCAATAAGTCCCTCAACGCAAAAGCAGAAGGCATTTTTGGTTCAATCCAACGACGACAGAAAGGCATTACGCCATATTCTGAACCAACTAACTCAAGCAATTGCCTGCTCGAATCAAGACGAACGTTTTTAGGCTGAATCAAAGCAAAAATTTCTTCAT
>JABWCK010000029.1 GCA_013360305.1 Microcaldota archaeon | reverse complement strand
ATCGGAACAATCTTATCAATTTTACGACAAAGCGGCTTAACGAAAAAACAACTAGAAGAATACTAGTTAACGCCTTTGTCGTTCGAATAATTCCAATACTTCCAAAACAGTAGTGCACTCGTCAACAGACTTGTCTTCGCGAATTCGCAAGAAGCGAGGAAAACGCAATGCATATCCTTCTCTTCCAACCATTCCAGCAGTATGCATTGGGCTCTTGGTTATTTCATCAGCAGCTATTTCTACAACGATTTTAGGCTGAACCCACTCGTCGGCATCAATCAAGCTGGAAACATTGCTTGGTTTTTGTTTTAGTTTTATTTTACCCAACTCGTTTTGAAAGAAGCTCATTTGTTCTTCTGAAAAACCAGTGCCAATCTTTGCAATCGTCTCGAACTCGTTGGAATCCTCATTCAATACTGCAGTCAATAAGCCGCCGAATCCGAATTGAGTTCTTTTTCCTTTCCCGTAATAATAACCAACAATCACGACGTCAACAGTATCAACTAGCTTGTCTGAATAACTCTTTTTTAGTTTAATCCAAGCAAACTTTCTTCCACCTGCAACGTAAGGAGCATTCAAGTCTTTAGCAATAACTCCCTCCAATCCTTTAGCAAGACAGTCTAAGAAATATTCTTCAATTTCTTCACTTGAAGAAGCAATAATTCGATTCGCTAAAACCACGTCAGTATTGTTTTTGATTATCGAGTCAAGCTTTGTTCTGCGTTGTTCATACTTCAAACCAGTCAAGTCTTTTCCATCTAAATACAACAACTCAAAACAATACAGTTTCAAAGGCAATTCCTTGGCTTTTTCTGAAACGCCGTGCTTTCTCTTGCGTTGAATAGTCGCTTGGAATGGCAAGAATTTTCCATCCTTAACAACAATCGCTTCGCCTTCGAAAATAACTTGTTTTGCGTTAAAGTATTTTTTTACTCCTTCAACTATTTCAGGAAACATTTCAGTAATTTTTTCCTGCTTGCGAGAATAAATTTCAACCCGCCCGTTAGACAAGTGTACTTGCAATCGAAAGCCATCGTATTTTCCTTCAACGCTGCATTTTCCTAGCTTCTCGAAAATTTCTTTCGAATCCTGCAATCGTTCAGCCAAAGCAGGCCTAATCGGGTTGAAAGGCATTGGCTTTACTTCATCAACTGCTTGCAGTCCTTTTTCGAAAAACAATTCAGCAACGAAACCCAAATCGCTAGTGAAATTAAACGCTTTCTCGAAAACTTGTTTTACAGACTTGTCTCCCTTTTCGAAAAAACTGAACGCGTCAATTATGGTCTGGTCGCCTAAGCCTAAACGCAAGCTGCCGGTAGTAAAACGAAGTATTACTTTAGCTTCAACCGGCGAAGAATTTGACAACAACTCACTTAACAATTTTATCTTCAAATCCTGGCTGCCTTGCCCGGAAGCAGTAGCTATCTTGTAAAAATTATCATACACTTTATCCACGCTTAACTCTGCATTAACTAAAGAAGTTTGTGCCTTTATTGAAAGCAATTCTTTTCCAGTCTCGCCTAAGTCGCCAGTTTTTCTATAACTAGCTTCGATTTGCTTGATGGTTTTACCGGAAACTCGAGAAATAGCTTGTTGAGCGAGTTTGTCACCAACCCCCAAGTCAACGCCAGTAAAACTAGGCTGGACTATTCCTTGAAGCAAGTAAACTACTTTGCGAACGTTTCTCGAATCACATTCTTTTAGCAACTTCGCAACGTCGCTAGTTATTTCAAGTCTAGCGCGAGTAGCTTCAAGTTTTTCGAAAACCGCAGTCAAGTCAGAAAAAAGCATTATAAGAAAAAAAGAAAGAAGAGATTTAACTAGCTATAGTCAGAATCGTCTGCGCCGTCATCTGAAAAGTCAGCAAAATCATCCTCGTCATCGCTCTTCCATTCTCGGCTCTTCCACAAGTTTTCAGTAGCAAATAATTCTTCAAACTTTCCCTTTTTCTTGGAAGTCTTAACGCTCGCAATTTTCTTCGGAGCCTTTACTGAAACTTTCTTTTTTGAAGTTTTTGGAGAAGAAGTCTTTTTTTTAGCTGTTTTCTTAGCAACCAATCTACAAACCACCTAAAATAGAATATTTTTTTCTAATTCTCAACTAAATACGCGTATAAAAGCCTTTTCCCTCGAAACAATTTAAAACAAGCTAAAACAAACAATATAAGAAATGGAAATAAAACAAAAAAAAGGACCCACGATTACGGGGATAGCTGGCAATTTTGCAAAAATGTGGGGCCGTAGGCTTAACACAATAGCACACGACCCAGCTAAAGCAATAGCTTATGGCGCATATTTTGCTTTTGGAAGCATTCCTGGAATGAATGATGAAACTGCAGAAGCAGCAGTTAAAGCACTTATAGATCGAAACTTTGATAGAGGAGTCCAATTGACTGATACAGAAAAAACGTTATTCACTAAAGTAGCAGTTCAAGAAACATACATTAAAGCATTCCAAAATGAATTGAAAAGAAACCCGCAATTAAGAAATAATGTAACGCAATACTTGTCAGACTATCACCCGGAAAAACCAATGCCCGCAAACATCTTAAGAACGTATACGCCAAGAGAAAGAGGAACATTATTCAAAGAAAGAACACTACCTCATTACAATTCAACAATTAATACGCATATTGCAAACAAAGTTGATTGGCTAAGACACGCTCAAGCAAAAATGGCTCGAACAAATAAACCACGTTTTAAAACGGCTTAAAAATGGATTTCAAGAAAGCTTTTAGTTTTGCTCGAGACTTCGAGAACGCGAAGTATTTTTTCGCACTAAACATTATAACAATTACAATATTGTTGTTGTCACTGCTTCCATTATTGTCGAGTTTTTACAACGCTAGTTTTTCTATAGAATATTTTCAAAACTTGCTGTTAACAAGCATTCAAACAATCATCTTGCTGACAATAATAGTAATTGCTTACGCTCTAGCTAATTCTTTCTTGAAAACAGTTTTCGTTTTTCATTTTTCTAGAAAACAATCTTTTTCAAAAAGCATTAGTCAAGCAAAACAAGCTTACGCCAATTACTTGCTAGCAATAACAATCGTGCTAGTAATTGGCTTGCTGATTGATGCATCAACAAGCTTTTTCCCAGAATACTTGGCGGGAATAATTCAATTCATTCTAGGCGGAGCATTGTTTTTTGCTGAATACTTTGTCTTATTGAAAAATTATCCAGTAATTAAATCAATTCAATCAAGCGTTTTGTTACTGAAAACAAAGCCTTGGCTGACTTTGAAAGCTTTCGCAGTAACTAGCTTGATCGCTGTTTTCGCGGCATTAATCGCTTTAGCGCCATTGCTTTCAATACTCATAGTTAAAACCAACACGTTGTTGGGAATCGCGGCAATAGCCGCGTCAGTAATAATAACTGCTTTGGCATTATCAATTCAGTCATTGCTAGTAATTGGAATAGCCGTGCAGTACTTTAGTGAGTTGAAATGAAAGCAAAAATACACTCTCGCGAACAACGCGGGCAAACAATAGAAATTCTAGCATTATGCGACGCTTCACTAATTGGTAAAGTATTCGAGTCAAAAAACGCGGTTTTAGACTTGAAGACTTACAAGGCTTTTTACGACGGCGAGAAAGTAACTGAAAAAAAAGCAATCGAACTAGTCTTGAAATACAAGAACTTGAACGTGGTTGGAGAGAAAAGCGTTAAAGCCGCCTGCAAAGCACTAGGCTTGCCATTAACAAGAGCAAAAAAAATAGGCGGAGTACCGCACTTGCAAATCTACTTCGTTTAGCGTTTAGACAGGATGATTCCGCCTAAAATTAGAAGGACTCCAAACAAAGCTAACGCAGATAATGTTTCCCCTAAGAACAATGCACTTAGTGAAATCGCGAAAAACAAGGATAACGAAAACAACAATATTCCCGTAATAGCTCCCAAGTGCTTGAGTGCTTCGTAGTAAAAAACGTAAGCCAAAGCAGTTGTAAAAATTCCTAAACCCACTAAAACCATTAAATGATCTAAGGAAATTAATTCACTCAAGAACAACGTTGGCAACAACATGAATCCAGCTATCAAGAAGACTTGAACTAGTGTTTCCAAAACACCTTGTTTTTCTAACAGTTTTTTACTAGCCACTACGAATAAAGCCCAAGTGATTGCTGCACCAACTTCTAAACCATTTCCCAGCAAAGTTCCGTCGCCTAAGTTCGAGTCTGGCGAAAAAACTACTAAAAAAATACCCGCAACTGCAATGACTACCGCTATTACTTCCTTGAATTTTACTTTATCTCCAAAAACCAACGCGAGAATAATCAACGCGAATATTGGAGAAGTAGCTTCCAAAACCATTGCGGAACTAGCTGAAGTAAACTCCAAGCCATAATGAAACAATAAGAAGTTAGCCGCTACACTCAAGCCAGTAATAAACAATAAAGACTTGTTTTCAAACTCTAAGAATTTCTTGTTACCTTTAATAAACAATATAGCGCCCAAAACTATTGCTCCAACTAGCAATCTAATTACTGAAATCCAAAACGCGTCAACACCACTCAAAGTAAGAGATCTAACTACTACAGCATTAGCTCCAAACAAGAAGGCAGCTATAACGCCAAGAAGAAACCAAATTTTTTTACTCACTACCATACACCTTGGAAATTCCTTCAAGCGAAACAGACAAGTTCTTGTAAGCACTAGATGCCTTTTCTTCATCAATTACGAAACTAGTTTGTGAATTAGTTGAAAAAATTTGGTATATCCCAATACCAAAGAACGCGAATTGGCCAGTGTAAAAATGCAATCCTCCGAAGCTCTCTGCAAAAAAATAAGGATCATACGAAATAGTTACTACTCCTCTTTTTTCACTCAATGAAACAAAATCCTTGCCTGTTTTTTTTGCCAACTCGCTTAACAATTCTTTTTCTGCTACTACGACTATTTCTCCAGGGTTTTGTGAAGCAAAAATTAAAGCACCACTCTTCTGCAAGTCGCAAACGCTTTGCCAAACTAGCTTTGACGAATTAAAGTGCCCCTCTGCTAATCCAGTAAATAATGAAACTTTTGATGATTTTAGTAATTCAAAAAAATTCTCGCTCTTTTTAGCTGGAACAAAACTAGTCAAAAAACGACGAACAGCAATCGTTACTGAAATAAGCGAAGTTTCGCGACCAACTAATTGTTCCACTCTCGGCTTGATGAATCGCGCTAAAGCTGTTTCATTGATTAACTTGTTCTCGAACGCGTAATTCAAGAAACTCAAGCCATTCAAGACTTCGAAAACAGTTTTAGAAATACTCCTAGCCAACTACAACCCCACGATAAAAATAAGCGTTTTAATCAATAAAAAGCCATTACGCATCATATGCTTTGTCATGATGAGCTAAACTAATTAACCTAATTATTTTTTCTTTTTCAAAAAATTGAAAAATTATCACGAATGAAGAAAAAACATGAACTCGCCTAAAACCCTTTAAGGGCCCGCGCAGAGGCTTAAAGTGATTAGGATAATCGCTCAAGACGAGTTTTAATTGCTCTATTTTATCGTCAACTGCTTTCTTGAAAGAAGCATTCTTAGAACAAAAATGAGAATAATTTTCAGCAAATTCATCAGAAACTTCAACAAGCATTTAATCCTTCAATAATTCATCCAAAGAATCGACTTGTTTAAACCTTCCCTTGTCGACGATTTTCTTTACGTTTTGAACGAATTCTGGACGAAATTTTTCATCTAACAAAGATGCTTCGTATTCTGAAACAACTAAATCAATAGCTTGACTCTTGTCCTTTAAGCCATACTTTGCTTTAACAATATTCAAAACCCGATTGCTTTCATCAGAAATGTTCACTAACGCCTGAACCATATTAACACCACATTAATAACAACTAAGTCAATATATATGTTTTTTGATTTAACAAGAACCGTGGAGTTTCCATACGCCCACCTAGGGGTTTGGTTATTAAACGCGTTTTCGAACGCGTTATGCAACCACTTCCCTAACTGGTCGACCTACCCCCCTCAACAAGACCCGTGGAGTTTCCATACTTTAGTTACGTTCTTGTTGAAGCCAACCCAGTCCCTCTGCTTGGATTCAAACCATTTTCTTTCAACTTCTTGCGCAACAGCATGCGCTCCCCCTTGAACAGTCAAGCCATAAGTTTTTGAAACGTATTTCTCAACAGCCTCGTGAATGCAAATACTCTCTACTTCTACAGGGTCAGTAAAATGATCATCATAATACAATTCATCCTTGCTACGCGACCAGTTGCCAATCATGCAAGTGTTTTTCTTGACTACTTTAAACCTCAATTTGCACCCGTCAAAAACCAAGCTCAAACTATTTGGACTAAACCTTACCTTAGAAACGCTTTTCTCCTTCAACAAAGCAACAATACCCATCATAACAATAATAAAAAACAACCACAAAAAACACGCGTTGCTACTGAAAAGTTGTAACTTTCAAGTTTTTTTACGTTTTACGAGGTAAACAACCACCAAAACGCTTTTAAACCGCATTAGTCAAGCTTTGTTATAAGACAAAAATTAACGCTTAAAAAAAATAAAAAAAAAGGTGGGATTTGAATGAAAGCAATCTTATACGCAATATTAATCGCAACCCTAGCCATTTCAACCGTAAACGCAGCCACACCAATCAGTTCATGCGGAACTTACGGAGCAGGAGACTATTACTTAACCAAAGATATTACTACCTACCCAATTAACAACCAACAATCTTGTTTGAAATTTGAAGACACACGAGTATTAGGAGAAGCAAAAAGCATAACTATCGATTGTAATAATTACCAAATAGAAAATAGCAACAGCTTCCACTTGTTCTATCCGACAGCAATATACGCAACTAACATAAACACACTAGATATAAAAAACTGTAAAGCTAAAGCAACAACTGCAATACTAGTTGAAGGATATCCTCCGGCCAATTCACTAGTAACTATTCAAAACAGTCAACTAAACGGATACTATATTGGATTCGAAGGCTATAATCTAGCAGAAGGAAGTAAAATAATTAACTCACAACTAATTGGCACTCAAGAAGCACCAGTTGAATTATACAACTCAAAATTAAAGATAACCGACTCAAATTTAGACCTAAACAAAGTACTAATCTATGATTCAATCAGCCAATCTAGATTAGATGTAGGTTACTCAATAAACGTAAACTTTGTAGACGCAGTAACAAACCAACCAATAAAAACCACAGTAATGAAAATAACGGACGCAAAAGGAAAAACAACTACTGCAAACGCGAATTCTAACGGCGTAATCAAAACAGACCATTTTAACATTGCATCTTTGTTTGCAGAAAGAGGCAAAAACACGCTCTACAACCCATTCAAAGTAGAAATTACGGCACCATGCTACAAGCCAATCACAAACAACAACTACGTATTAAGCGGACCAGTACTATGGACTCATAAGATGGTTAAAACCTGCTAAGTCTTTTCCCCATTTTTATCTTTTTACAATAAACATTTAAAGCATAACACGATAACTAACTACATTATGCCAAACTACCCAGACACCTTAGAACACTTAACAAACATAGGCATTCAAACCAAACGAAGAAAAGTAGAACTAATATTAAACGTCAGCGTAGCAAAATTCTCAAAATATCTACTTCACGGAGACGGAAAAATTAGAGGGCATTTTGGAATAAAATTAAGATTAAAACCGGATACGCCCCCTACTCAAATCGAAACGATAAAAAAAGAAATTTATGACAAGGTTGCTACAAACCTATTGAGAGGAAAAATAACTAAAACTACTACTGGCGCAATATCAGGAACGCTCGGATTAAAACAACAACTAACAATAAATCATACGTTAGAAAACGAAACAACTGATCCGCACATATTTGTAACACTCGATGAAGAGCTAGACACAAAGCACCCATTTATCAGAGAAGCACTAACACAAAATGAACAAGCAGATTTTCATAAAAGAACTAGAAAAGTAATGCGAAAAATAGAAGTAGAAAGTAAAAAATAATTCAAAATCCGTCGCGTATTTAAACTATTTTTGAGTAATAGCTAACGGGTTGAACAAGACGCAAAAAAACCTAGTGTTAGCCCTAGCAATAGGCATGTTTTTACTAGCGCTAGCTCCAAACGTTAACGCTGCGTGTACTTCAGTAAGCGCTTGCGGAAACATTACAGTATCAGGTTGTTACACTTTTACAGCAAACGTTACTTACTCAACAGCAGGAGGAGTTTGTTCACACATCCTAGCTAATGATGTAAGAATAGATGGAAACGGATTCTGGTTGTCCTCAAACGCTATTGCAACTCAAGGAATTATTATTGAAAACACTACCTCCTCAACAAGAACAAACGTCACTATTACCAACCTAGTAATCAACAACTTTACCAACGCCATCGTCTCAACAAACAAAGTAAGCAACTTATTCGTAGACAACAACCGTTTTTACAGAAATGTCAGATCAATCAAACTAGACAATACCAATTCCTCATTCATTACTAGAAACTACATCAGCAACGTTCTCGGAAGCACGCCAAAAGCACAAAATGATGGTAACGGAATTCAAGTTGAAATTAATTCACGCCAAACAAACGTAACTAACAACCAAATCTACAACGTGTCAAACGGAATCAACATTGGAACAGGATCCGGAGGAACTTCTGCACCGTCAATAATACAAGGAAATATTGGAAGTGCATTTTATCAGACTGATCTTGGTCTAGGCGTTGGTTTAGGTTGTGATGGTTGTCAATATAACTCTTTCAATAACAACTCAATGAATATTTCAGGATACTTTACAGCAGGAGAATCAAGAATAGCTAACCCAAACTATCAACCAAAAAACAATAATTGGACGAATAACAATTTTTTTGGAATATTTAACCTAAATACTACTGAATCGCCAGGAGTATTTATATTAAACAACTCAAACAACACAATACTATTTCAGAACACAATAGTTGCATCAACTTTTACCGCAATGACCGTAATAAATTCATCAAACCTAAACTTCACTTCGAACAGATTCGGAAGAACCGTTTACTTCGGTAACAGTACTGGAACAATTTTATCAAGCATAATAATTGATAGAAACGTGTTTACTAAAGGAGAATTCCCTATCCCAATTGGAAATGATGGAATAACGCTACAAACAAGCAACAATACAATATTTAGAAACAACGTATTAAACTATACAGAACAACTAGATTATTTTGCACAACCGGTTCTATTTTTATCTCAACTAAACAATTCAGCAATATATAACAACACAATTACTAGACTTTCAATAAACAATATCAATTCAACAGCCAATAATAGCATACTTAATAACACCATAAGTATATCTGGCGCACTTACTCCGATAACTATTACTGGATTAATACCTAATCACAATAGTACACTTAATTCGACAGTTTTTGCAAACGGAACACAAACAATCACCTTGGGCACAGGCATAGCAGGAACTGCGAACGCTTCAGCGGTATTAGTAAACAACTCAAGAAGAGATACAATTTACAACAATGCCACAGCTAGTAACAGCTCAATTTACCAGTATTGGACTCGTAATTGGTATGTTAATCAATCTGGAAGCCCTGCTGCTGGAGCTAATTTGACTATTCGCAATGATCAAAACAGGCAAGTGTTTTCGTGTATTACTGATTCGAATGGTTGGTGTAACCAAACACTGCATTTGCAATTGTTCCAGAATGCTACTTTGACGGATAATCACACTGTTTGGAATATTACTGCTACTAAGAGTGGGCAAAGTAATACAACAAACGTAACGGTTGATTTTTATGGCAATTTCCAAATGAACTTGCCAGCTACGTTAACTAGCGCGTGTGCAACGATTACTCAAAACACTACGCTTGGAGCGAATATTGTTGGTAATGCAGGAGGCGGTGCATGTATTCGTTTCGGTGCAGATAATATTGAATTATTCTGTGCTGACAAGAGGATTGATGGTCACGCTACTGCTGCGGTGGATGATTTTGGTGTTGATACGAATGGTTTTGATAATATTTGGATTAGAAACTGTACAATCCAAGGTTTTACGCACAATATTAAAATAACTAATTCGACGGGCGTAACGATTTTAGATTCTCACTTGAGTAGTCCTAACGCAGCGTCTTCTCCCACGTTGAGTCCTTACAATGTGTTCTTTAATTCAAGCAATACTGCTAACAATGTAACGATTGTAAACACGTTTGTTACTAACGCGACGAGTACTGACGTTCTTGTACAAAACAGTATTGATAATGTTACTATTTTGAATTCAACGTTTTCAGGTGGCAAGACTAACTTGAATGGATTGTACTTTACTGGAAACAGGTTGAGGGTGCATAATTCAACTTTCTTTAATTATTCTGAAGCAATTTATTACACTGACGCTGTCGGTACAGTAAGGAATCAGTCGATTGAGTTTTCCAACTTTACTAACAATATTTACGATAACGCGCAGTACTGTGCGTTTACTTATATTACTAGCGGAGTAGGCATTTGTATTCAAACTAGTACTAACTTAGACACTTTGAACATTAGTTATTCTAGTTTCACTAACTCGCATGCAGCATTGGGCTTTTATCAAACTAGCGCAACACATGGAGGTTACATTTACGGGTCTAACTTCAGTGGTAATAATTACATTGTTGAAACGGATGGTGCAGTAATATTAAACTTCACTAACTCTAGTTTCCAAAACTATACAGGCATTGTTTTGGACGGGCGTGGTTTTACTTCGTACGGAAATGGTTTCTTGAATGTGTCTGGAGTAGACACGTCAAAAATTGATTGTGATGCAGGAGAATGTAATTATTCTATAGAGTGGTGGAAGGCGGTAAATGTTTCTTACTCAGATGATTTGACGCCGGTTGGTAGTGCATCCGGTCGTGCGAATTCAAGCAGGGGAAAATTGTTCGGGCCGTTATACACGACTAACGCTTCGGGAATAGTGCAAAATATTCGAGTTCTTCAAGAATCAGGAACCAGGCCAAGCAACGTTAAAGTAGTTGAAACGCCTTGGTCGTTCAATGCGAGTTTTGGAAACATTAACCAAACGCTTGACTCAACGAATCAAAGCAATATGATTTTGTTATTGTTAAACCCGCGTT
>JABWCK010000003.1 GCA_013360305.1 Microcaldota archaeon | reverse complement strand
GCAGGAAGCGCCAGAAGCGAAAGCAGAAGCGCAGAGTAGGCGAGCTTTAAGCTTTAGCCTATTGGCTTTTTTTTCTTTTTTTTTTTTCTTTTTGATTTTTTTTTGGGTTTTCTTTCTTTTATTGTGTTTAGCGGTTAGCTTGTCGTTTTTTATTTCATTCTTGCATTCTTTTTACATATGGCTGGAGAAGCAGATTACTTTACTCTTCACGAGATAGTTCAAAAATGGAAGGACGAGAATCGTAGTTACGAGTGGATTGAAGTAAAACTAATGGAAGCTGGTTTAAGCAAGAGTGAAGTTTACGAGTTGTATTATGGCGTGGCTTTCGACGAGAAAGCCAACTGGTTTTACTACTTCGTGCTTGGGTTATTGTTTTCGGCAGCAGTGGAGTTAGTTTTCACTGCTTTAGGCTTGCCGTACTGGATTTCTATCGCTTATTCTGGCGTAGTGCTGGTAATGACTGTGTTCTTTTACACTAACGCGTTCTTTAAAAAATCCAAGCGCGTTCCAATGCTTACGGGAATGGCTGTCGTAGCATGGGTGGCTTTATTGGCTAGGTTGTCTATAGAGTTTTTACTAAAGTGATTTTTATGAACAAGGAATTAGTTTTGAATGCGTTGAAGAAAGTAGTCGACCCAGAAATAGGCATTGATGTAGTGAACTTGGGTTTAGTTTATGACGTAAAGTTCGAGGGAGAAAAAATACTAGTCTCAATGACTCTCACTTCGCCAGGTTGCCCGCTGGCGGCGACTATTCAAAGAGACGCAATTAAAGCAGTTCAGGACGCAACTGGTTTTACGCACGTTGAAGTTGATATTGTTTGGGAACCAGCTTGGACTCCTGAAAAAATGAGCGAAGAAGCAAAAGCAGCATTAGGAATGTAAGAAATGCCGAGAGAATTTGTTTTAAGAGATCGAATGCATGCCTCTAGGACTACTTATGAGCGTGCTGCTTCTAATTTTTCTTTATTAAATGGTTTTTTCAAACGCGCGTTCGAAAGAAAATCAAACAATTTGTTGAGTACTTATTTTGATTACGTTGAAAAAATAAGGCGTCCAAGTGTAGTAATAACTTACAAGTACAAACCAGATTCGTATCGTTTGCCTGATAATCGCGATGCAGTCTTGCGTTGGAATGGGGACCGAATGCAGTTAACGCAACAGTGGAATGCGTTAAAAGCTCAAGGCGTTGAAAAAGCCAGGCTAGAAAAATTCAAGCAATTAGTTGAAGCGAAAGTCAGGGAAAGGCTTTCTCAAACAATGCGAATTCGAAACAAAGAAGCCAGGCGTAGAATAGAACTGCAAATAAGTAGAGACGCTAGCGACTTGATTTATCGTGCGTATAAGCATGCTGCAAACGAGAAGGGTTTTGATAATAATTATGCTTTAGAACTAGAATTATACGCGCCTCGTAAGAACTAGTTTTTTTCAGTATAGCGTGCTCTTTGCTTGATTATTTCTAGTCGGTTCAATGCGTGTTTAGCGTTCTTGAAGTGTTTCTCGTAAGCTTTTATGAATACTAAGAATTCTTTTTCAGAAACGCTTTTCTCAAACAATAATAAATCCGTTGCTTGTTCTTCGGCTGCGTGAGAAAAAACACTCAAACCAAAGTCGATAATGACTGGGTTGCTTTCGTGAACTAAAATATTGCTGGTAGTAAAGTCTCCGTGAGTAATTCCTGCTTGGTGAAGCAAAGCCAAGTTTTTGCCTATTTCTTCAAGTGTTTTATTGCTTAATTTTGTACTGCTAGCTAAAACGCCAGGTTCTTTACTGAACTCAATCTCGTATTCGTTATAAGTAATTAGTTTAGGCACGCGTAATAATGCAGCTTTTTCAAGTACTTTCGCTTCTCTTCGAGTGCGTTCGCTTCTGAGTTTAGAGTCTAGCTTGGAGTCCCTGTACTTTTTTGCCAAGCGTTTCTTGACTAAGTGTTTGCCTTTAGCGTAAATGACTGCTTCAGCGCCTTCACTTAAGACTTTCATTTAAATTTTTCCAAATCTCTAAGCAAGTCTTTAGAAGCTAGTTGTCCATCTCTTAATACTTTAGGCGGGTTAGTTCTAACGTCTATGACTGTTGACGGGTGTAGTGGCGGCAAGTCTCCAGCGTCTAAAATTACATCGACTTTGTCTCTAAATGCTTCTATTACGTCGATTATTTTGTATAATGGCTGGTCTGATTCAGTAGTAGTAGCGCTCGTTCCAACTAAAGGCAAGCCTGCTTCTTGTACTATTATGCGGCATACTTCGCGTGAAGGAATTCGTATAGCTATTCCTTCCTTGCTTAGCAAGTCGGGCAAGTTGTTTTTCTTGTTGACAACCAACGTGAGTGGTCCAGGCATGTATTTTTCCATTAAGAACTCGCCTTCTTGGCTGAATTCTCCGTATTCTTTAGCCATGCGCTTGTCGCTGACTAGTATTGGAAATGATTTTTGTTCGCCTCTGCCTTTCAATTCGAATACTTTTCTCAAAGCTTCTTCATTAGTAGCGTCGCAGCCTATTCCGTAGCTTGATTCAGTTGGGAATACTACGACTCCTTTGTTGTGGATGGCTTTGACTATTAAGTCTACAGCCTTCCCCATTTTTTCCATTTTAGACTCTAGTTTAACGATTCTAGTCTTCATTCTCGATTGCCTCCTGAAAGAATTTGGTTTCGTATAGAATTTAAACCTTTTAGTCCCAGCAAATTTTAACTGAATCCGTTCGTTGTTTTTGGTTTACTCCTTCCTCTTTAGAAACACAGTTTGCTTCAAACGCTTTAGATCCAGTTAAAGCAATCATTGCGCCGTTATCGCGATTAAATTCGTCTTTTGCTACGCCGAAGCGACAGTGGTTTTCTTTGCTCATTATTGCAAGCATTTCTTGCAAGCGAGTATTGCACGCTACTCCTCCGCATACTATGACTTCTTTTTTGTTTAAGTGTTTTAATGCTCGTTCGGTTGCTTCTACAATCATTGCGAAACTCGTTTCTTGAGCCGAATAACACAAGTCTTTTTTGCTGACTTCAGTCATTAGTTTCTCGCACTTGGTCAATAATCCTGTGAAAGAAACATTCATTCCTTTAATCGAGTAAGGCAAGTCTATTAACTCGCCTTTTGCAGAATTCATTACTCCAATCGCATTAGGCGGGGTTAAATTTAGAGTTCTTCCCAAATTGTCTAAAAAATTACCCAAACCCAAGTCGAGAGTTTCGCCTAATACTTTATACGAATCTCCTTTTCTCGCAATTATTTGAGTGTTTCCGCCTGAAACGTAAACTATCACCGGGTCTTTTAGTTTAGTAAAGAAGCGAGTTACTTCGATATGCGAAACGCAGTGGTTTACTGGAATTAACGGTTTTCCAGTCAACTCGCTCAAGCTCTTAGCTGCAATTAGCCCAACGTGCAGGCAGTGGCCGATTCCGGGTCCTTGGCTGTAAGCAATAGCGTCAAAATCGCTTAGCTTAACTTTACTTTCCGTCAAGGCTTGTTTTAAGACTTTGCTGAAGACTTTCTCATGGTGTTCGGCTAGTTTTCTAGGAATAAACCCTTTCTTTCCCAAATCGTACCGGTCTAGAGCGTTGGCTAGTATTTTTTGCTTTCCAGAATCGAAAACGCCTATTCCTAGCGTGTGAGCAGTTGATTCTATTCCTAAGTAAAACATTGCGTTAAATATTTCATTCCTGTTTCTTTTAAATTCAAACGAATGGCTTTAATTTAGCTTAAAACCTTCTTTTTTTTGATATGTTTATGGATTCTGCCTTGCCAAGCAAGCCTAATTGTTACTGCGGTTCAGGCAAGCCATTCAACCACTGCTGTTCTCCTTGCGAGTGTGGTTCAGGCAAACAAGCCAAGCAATGCTGCTATAAGTAGAAAAACAACATTAAGCTAGTTGCGTTGTACAACGCGTGTGCAATAATGCATGAAGTCAAGTCCTTGTTTTTGCGGTAATTCAATCCCAGTATTATTCCTGCTATTATTGTTCCAATAATTTGAGTAGTGCTTCCATAAGCGTAATGCAGTCCACCAAAAACCAGTGATGAAAACACTACGCCTATTCTTGGAACTAAGTATCCTCTGAAAAGCATTTCTTCAACTATTGGCGACAGCGTAATCGCTATTAGTAAAGTCAAGATGCTTTTGGTTTTAATGAAGTCGATTATTTTGCCTTCATCGCTCAATCCTAAAAATGCTAGTATTGCGTTGACTAGGAATAATGCTATTAGTAGGTACAAAAATAGTTTAAGCGAGTTGAAAAGCGTGTTTTTGTTGTAAACAAAACCTAGTTTTCTAGGAACTTGCTTCAAGCTAGTTTTTTCAAAAAACAAGAGTAAAAATATTGGGATGAAAGCGATTGATAGGACTGTAATTAGTGTTTCAATCATTCTTTTTTTCCAAGTAACCGCATTTTCCGCATGAACGCCTGTCCTTGTGTTCTGCTAAGCTAGTTCCTGGACCGCACTTGGGGCAGTATTTTTTCTTTTCGTACTTAGTTGTCTTTTTTTGTTTAGCGTCAGTTTTTTTTTCAGCCATTTTTATTTCTTAGCCTCCTTTGGTTCGCTTCTCTTGAACCTGTATGCTGGTTCTAGTTTTTCCATTTTAGCTTTGTCAGAGTAAACTCTAGCCATTACCGTGCATTTTTTAGAACCAGATGATTGGTTGATGCTGACTATTACTATGTTCTCTCCGTATTTTGTTTTTAATTCCTGCAACGCGTGTTGCCTAGTTGTAGTTCCTTTAGTAGAGTCAAATTCTGCTTCTACTTCTTTTCTATCGTACAAAGCGTTTTGAGCTTCATTAATTACTTTCATGACTTAAAATTCACCTGTCTTGTAAAAATTAAAAACGAGGAAAAGAAAATAGTGTTGTTTGGTTTTTTTAACTATTTCCTTTTCTTCTTTGCAGCTGTTTTGTGCTCTTTAATGAAGCCGTACCTCTTCAACAAGTGGCGCGTCGCGTTCTCGTGAGGCTTCAAGTTCAATCCAGCGTTCATTAATAGCCTTCCTCCAATAAATCCGAGGAATCCCATGAATACTATAATACTGAATGACAAGTCGTAAACGAAACCGTTTTCCGACAACCAAATAAAGTCAATCAATTGAAGCACTGCAGTGAATCCAATTCCAAAGAATGCTATTCCTCCTAAAATCAAGTTGTCTTCGCTTAATTTAGGGAATAATGGCGAGTTTAGTGACGAATACATTGCCCATGAAGCCCACAAGCAAGCTAATCCCAACAACAAGACTGTAGCAATTAGTACTACTCCCTCGACGAATGATGGAAACAATGCGTATTCTATTCCCTTGTAAAAAGGCCATATTGAATACAGCGAAAGCAATCCAAATAGGAATGCTGCTATAGTCGTCGTTATTCGAGTCGTCTTGTCAAAAATCACTTTTTCCCTCAACCTCACTTTATTTTCAAAGCGTACTTGCCTGGAACCTTGGCATTCAAGGCTTTTCCAATGTCTTCAGAGGGATTGAATAATAAAATATATCCCTCCCAATTCTTAGTCAAGTCAGTCCCACCACAAGCGGGGCAAACTTCACCATTAACTATCGTCCTGCATTTTTTACATGCTTTTTCAACCATTTCTAACGCACTCCTTTTAAATGTTTACTATTCAGGCTTTTTTCTTTCTTTCTGTTTTCTTTCCTGCACTTTGCTTGGCTAAAGGCCTCATAGTCAAAGCAATCTTTGAATTCGCTACAGTATCTTTCAAGCTGACGGTAGCTACTTTTGCTTTAACTACATCTCCTTTCTTTAATGACTTCTTGCTTTCGCGACCAACTAAGTTTCCGGTTTTCTTGTCGAAGCTAAAGAAGTCATTAGCTACTTGTGAAACGTGAACTAACCCGTCAATGGGTCCCATTCTAACGAATGCTCCGAATTCTACTATTTCAGAAACATCGCCTGAAACAATTTCGTTAACAATTGGCTTGAAGACTAGTGCTTCGTAGTTTACATCAAAATAAGCAGCTCCGTCTCCTTGCAATACTTTGCCTGATGATTTTACTTCAACGTTTTGAATAGTAATGATTACGCCGTTTTCTTTATCGATAGTTCTTTCTTTTTGTTCTCGTAAAATCTTTAAGGCTGCTTCTTCTAATTTCAAACCAAACAAGTTTGGAGGAACTCTAACTGATTGATGGAAAGTAGTTAACTGATACAAAACAAATCACCTTTTATAAAAAAAATAGTCTTTCTCTTTTTTTATTGCGACAAGCGAGGAAAACGCTTCTCGCGCAACGTAATAACTTGTATTCCTAGCTTTTTTAACCTTGCTTTCAACCGCAAATCGTTAGTAACTACTAACGCTTTTTCTTTCTCAGCTAACTTCAAAACACAATCATCCGGCTTTTTTTCAGTGCCGGTAATGATTTCAACGTTTTTTTTCTGCAAGTACATAGAAATAGCTTCAAACAAGGGATTGCTTTTAGTCTTGATTTCGTCTAAAGATTGCTTTAACGCCAAGAATTCCGCTTCATCAACCAAATCCGAAACTAACTCGATAACATCGGTTTTTTCCTGAATAACCGAAATCAACGCGCTAGAATCCAAAACAATCTTCACAATAATACTATTAGTTGGAGTGGAGTTAAAAACGGGCCCTAGGGGGGGGATTTAGAACGAAAGCCTTTTTCTAAAAGGCTTTCAACCCCAAAAACTAATTGAAGGAGGTAGGTCGACCAGTTAGGAGGAACGCTTTCCTCTTAGGTGGGCAAACGGGCCCTAGGGGATTTGAACCCCTGACATCCTGATTAAAAGTCAGGCGCTCTGGCCAAGCTGAGCTAAGGGCCCAAAACTTTCTTAACAAGAAAGTTTTATCAAAGAACTTTTTTTTTTTACCAAAAAGGTTTTAGGGGAATGAAAAATATTTACTGGTTTTTTTCGTTAATCAATGTTTTGTTATTATCTTCATTATTTCTTGCAGTACTTCTTCAACGGTTTGGTTGCCGTTTACTTCTTGCAGGCGGTTTTGCCTGGCGTAGTAGTTGAGGATTGGTTGAGTGCGGTTGTTGTATACTTGCAGTCTTTCTCTGACTACTTGAGGTGAGTCGTCTGCGCGAGTGTAAATGTCTCCTCCGCACTTTATGCATTTATCGACTTTTTCGTTGTATATTGCGTCGCATTCCTTGCAAGTAAAACGGTCGCTTAACCTGTGTACTAGTACTTCTTCTGGTATGGATATGTTTATTACTGCTTGAAGCTTCAAGTTCATTTCAGTTAGTAGAGCATCTAACTCGACTGCTTGGGTTTCTGTTCTGGGGAAACCGTCGAGTATGAATCCTTCGTTGCAGTCGTCGTGTCCTAGTCTTTCCCGGACGATGTCTACTACTATTTGGTCTGGTACTAGTTCTCCTTTGTCGATGAATTGTTTAGCGAATAATCCTAGTTCAGTTTTGTCTGCCATTTCTTTCCTGAATATTTGTCCAGTTGAAATGTGGGGAATGCTTAGTTTTTCTTTTAAGAGTTTAGCTTGCGTTCCCTTGCCTGCACCTGGAGGTCCGAGTAATAATATGCGCATCTTTTTTTCACGTTAGTTTTGCAGTGCCGTATAGTCTCCAGCCGTTATCTGCTTTCTTTAAGATAGCGATTTGGTCGGTTCCGTCTATGCATAATGGTTTTTTGAGCATGATTTTAGCGTTTTTCTTCTTGATTGATTCAACGAATCCGACGGTAGTAGTAGTTCCCGCTCCTAAAATGACTGGCTCGTTTTGTTTTAATGCGTCCTTAAAGTTGTGCATTGTTCTCTTGAGTGGAGTTACTTCTACTGTTATTTCTGTTAGTGTTTCTGGCAAGTTTTTGCCGGCGACATTACCAACTAGGAAGTCTGAATGTGCTAAAGCAGGGTCTAGTTCGGTTAAGATTGCTATCAATCCGCCGGGTTTGGCTTCGGTTAGTTTCTCGCTTCCAGTTGCTAAACCAATTATTTTAGTCTTCAATGGTTCGTAATAGTCTTTGTTTTTCTTTTTTCGATAAGCGCCTGGCAAAATGCTTATTTCGTCGCCTATTTTTAAAACGCCGTGCACTAGCGAACCGCCTAGGATTCCGCCTTTCAACTTGTCGATTGGCGTGCCTGGCTTGTTTACGTCAAAGCTTCTAGCGACTAATAGTTTTGGTGGTTTTTTTTCATCCCTCTTTGGGGTTTGAATGTGTTCCTGGATTGCTTGAAGTAATGAGTCTAAGTTTACGCCTACGTTTGCAGCGATTGGAATGATTGGTGCTTCTTCGATTGAAGTTCCTTTCAAGAATTGTTTGATTTGCTTGTAATGCGTCAAGGCTTTTTCTTTAGATACTAAGTCGACTTTGTTTTGAACGATTATTACGTTTTTTATTCCAGACGCTTCTAGGATCGTCAAGTGCTCGATTGTTTGAGGCTGCGGGCAGTCTTCGTTTGCAGCTATTACGAACAATGCTCCATCCATAATGCTTGAAGCCGCGATGACTGTAGCCATTAAGGTTTCGTGCCCTGGCGCGTCAATCAAGCTGATTTTTCTTGCTGGCTCGATTTTCTTAG
Organism: Microcaldota archaeon; assembly: GCA_013360305.1. Taxonomy (GTDB): domain Archaea; phylum Micrarchaeota; class Micrarchaeia; order Norongarragalinales; family Norongarragalinaceae; genus JABWCK01. The sequence goes on along the minus strand of JABWCK010000003.1, from coordinate 35,013 downwards.
CTTTAGCGTCTTTTTCGTTAGTGGTGTAAAAAGTTTTTCCTGCAGCGTCGGTTGCTTTGTAAACCATTACGTCAGCGTAACCTAGTTTTATCGTAATTCCTCTCTTTAATTCTTCAGAATGCGTGTCGGCCCACTTGCCGCTTAAGGCTTGAGTGAGCGTGGTTTTACCGTGGTCCACGTGTCCGATTGTACCAATATTTAATTCAGGTTGCATTTTAACACCAAAAAAAGAGCATTAATTGATTGAATACCGTTTAATAAAACGCTTTCTTTCCTTTTTGATGCAACTTTTTTCAAAAATTGATTCGCGTTTTGATGCAACTCGCATAAAGTTCTTTGGAACTTTGGCGCAACGAAAAGCTTTGTTTTTTCGTTTGTTTTCTAAAAGTTGCTGGGATTGAATCTTTTGGAAACGAATTCTTTTCCTAAAGCGCGCATTAATGGCATTAGTTTAGGTCCTCGTTCTTTTCCGATTAATACTTTATAGCTAGCTGCAAAAAATTCTTGAATCTTCAAACCATTGCTTAAAGAAATTTCTTTCGCTTTACCTTGCTGGTCAAAGTCGCTTAACCCTAGTTGGTTAGAAAATTCTCTCAACGCGTTTTGTTGCGCTTCGCTTAAAGAATCAAATTCTTTCTTGCTTTCTTCCAAGCTTAATTGTTTTAATTTACTGTCTTCGTCGGCGAATTTATCCAACCATATTTTAGCGTAGTGAATTCTTTCTTTTAGTATTTCCTTCTCTTCCTGCGTCAAAGCAGATCCTTTTTGTTGTTCGAAGAATTCTTCTTCGTTAACTGAAGGAACTTGTAAAACGAATGCTACTAGCGAGAACTGAGGCAAGTAAGCTTCGCTTGTTTCTTTTATTCTGCTTAACTCGTAAATACGCGGCATGTCTGGATCGCGCAAGTTTTCAGGATGATAAAATGCTTTAGCAAACGAGTCAAAGTCGTCAAACAATTTAGGAATATAGTCTCCATCTGGACTAAAGTTGATTGCTGTTTGAGGCTTATATCGAGCCATTAAGAAACGCAATAATTCTGGCGGAATTAATTCACTAACTTCTTTTGCTGATACTCCAACGCCTTTCGATGAAGACATTTTCTTGCCTCCAACTAAAAACCACTCGTAAGGAACTTCTAACGGCGGGTTTAATTGAAAGACTTCTTTCAATACTGCGTCAGCTATGTCTCTAGCTCCTCCCGGCGTAGAGTGGTCTTTTCCAGCTCCTTCAATAGTTACTCCCATAATGCTCCATACAGAAGGCCATTCTACTTTCCAAGGCAGTTTTCCATTGCCGTTGTAAGGAGATGTTTCTCCGCTGTGTCCACAACCTTTAGCCCACTTGACCATTTCGGGCTCGCATTTGTATTTCACTGTTTCTCCATTGAATTCGTAAACGTGAGTCGTCCCAATTTTTCCGCATTTTTCACACACTACGTTGAACGGCAACCATCCTTCTTTCTTTTCTGAACCGGAAACTTTCTTGTATATTCCTCGAATTTTTTCAGCATTTGAAAGAATCGCCTTTATAGCGTCGTTGAATTTTCCCGTCTTGTAAAGCTCGCTCGTTTTGTATATTTTTGGCTTAGCATCTAGCTTTTCATAAGCAGTAATGAATTCGTTCATGAAATAGTCGGCGTAGCTTCCGCTTCCGTCTGGAGAAGGAATTTCACTCAAAGGCATTCCCATGTATTGCTTCCACTTGGCTTCATCTAAGTAGCTTGGCAATGAATCCATTGGGTCGTAATCGTCGTCGCCGTAATAAAACTCTGCCTTAATAGAGTGGTCTTTAAGCGTCTTGTAGATTACGTCGTGAATAACTACTCCTCTCAAAGCTCCTACGTGAACTCTTCCGGATGGAGTTTTAGCGTCGTGAACTATTTGTTTACCTGAAACGCTTCTCGCAAGCTGGTCTGCCCAAAACATTGATTTTGAATAATCCATTTTAACTCAATTAGTTGCACTAGGAATCTAAAAATACTTTGGGATTCTGTGAAGAATCAATTTTTTTTAGTGAAACTTTTGTGAAAAGTTTCTTTTGATCAAACTTTTTGTGAAAAAGTTTGTGGGATTGCCTCTCTTAGTTTGCCTCTTATTTTTTTTGGCTAATTGTATATATATTGGTTTTCGTAACAAATCGCAGTTTTTATTACGAAATTCGAAATAAGTTTATATACTTTCGAAGCATTGTTTTTTGGTATGGATGAGATTGACTTGCGGCTACTTACGCTGCTTGAAAAAAATCCTTTCGTATCCAAGTCTTCGCTAGCGAGGGAGCTGAAAATTTCTGAAGGGACAGTCAGAAATAGAGTGAAGAAAATGCTTGATGGAGGAAAGATTCTCTTGAGGGTAGATTATTCTTCTGCTCAGGCTTTTCGAGCAATTCTTTTAATAAAGAGCGAGGCGAAAAAACCCACCTCACAGCTGTCCCAAAAATTATCAAAACTACCGCAAATAAGGATCGTTTACGAAGTAGCAGGAAACTATGACTTGATTGCGAGGTGCAATTGTTTTACTGCACACGAGTATAATGAATTAGTAGAAAAAGTTAGAGCAATAGATGGAGTCGTTTCAACCGAGAGCTTGATTGTTTTAGACGCGGTTTAGGGTTGTTATTTTTTGTTTTTAAACTGGCCGTATCTTTCTTTCTCGAACGAGTCTCTTATTTTTTCTGATTTTTTTTTCCTTAGTGCTTCTTTTGCTGCTAGTGTTACTACTTGGGCTGCGTACTTGTCGCCTCTTTGGAACATGTGTAAGTCGCCTACTAGCCCTTTTAGTGTGTGTTTTTTTAATTCATCTATTCCGGGGGATTTAGCACCTAAGTGTTCGTGTATTTGGTTCCAAACTTGTTCTTCAGTTAATAATTCCATTTTTTTCACCTTTTCAGGGTTGTTCCCATTCGATTTCGTAATATTCAAAACGACTTTTTGGCAAGTCGATTCTTTTGATTCGGTAGTAAGTTACTGAGGTTTCTCTATCGCATATTGCTATAACTAAGTCTAGGCCTAGGTGTGTTGCTTCGGTTATTGCAGCGGCTAGTTCTGCTCCGCCTATTTCTTCTTCTTCGCTTAACGCAAGCATTACGTACTTGGGTTTTCCAGTGGAAGGCGTTTCAGGCGAGCCTTTTTCTCGGTGGTATAACAAGTAGTCTAGGCTTGTTTTTTCTACTCGTTTTTTTCCAGGAATTGCTAGGATAAATGTTTTCTTGACTCCGTGGGCGACGCGAATAGCTCGACTCCATTCAGAGATTAATAGCCTGCTTTCGCGTGGAAAGACGTGGATTACGTGTTTGGAGTGCATCCATTCGTCGCCTTCTCTTGATGGGGAAGCGCCTGGAAAATATAAGCGAAAATGCGTTCCGAATTTGAATCCGGTTTTAACGACGAATCCCCTTAAGCGTAAGTCTTCGTATACGTCGTATAATTGGTTGAATTCTTTCCTGCGTGAACGAGCTTTCTTTTGTATTGCGTCGATTGAGTAATTGGTTTTAAGCGAGCAATGCTTTCCTAGGAAGATTGTTTCGAAAGCGTCTAGTTTCAAGAAGCTGCCGTGTTTTTTGGCTTTGTATGTTCCCCACTGGCCGAACCAATGGTTTTCGTACAAGTCTTTGGCTTCTTCGGAGTCGATTATTGACATTAAGTCGTCTTGAAAAAATAACGCGGTTTGATTAGTTTTGGCGTAGTGCGTTTCTTGAGATGGATATTTTATGATTGGGTTGCGTCCGTAATTCTCGTTTTTAGTTATTTTTACTGCGATTATTCCTCGGTCTCGCCAGTCTCTATAGCAGAAGTATTTGGCTAAGAATTTTTTTTCTTTTACGAATGGTAAAGCGATTTCGTTGAATGTTTTTTTTACTCCGTTTTCAGTGCATTCTGCGTTGCGTACGTCCATTAAGTAAAGAACTTCTTCTGGTTGGAGTACTAGTTTGTTTTTTTTGCCTTGGTATGGCTCGCCGAAAAATCCTTTCAGTAGTGATTGTACTGTTGAATCGTCTTCTGCTAGGAATCCTTGCTTTGTTTTTAGTATTTTCAACGCCATTTGAATATCAAGTTTTTTGTTTATTTTAAGAGTAATTGTTTTAATCTCAGAGTTGTTTAATGTCTTGTATGCGAAAGGCTCAAGCTTCTGTAGAATACTTGTCTATTATAGCTTTGAGCTTGTTGATTTTAGTTCCCGTATGGCTTTTTGTTAACAATATCAACACTGATGTTCAGGGAGAGTTGAACTTGGGTTACGCTAAGCAAGCAGTGCGTCACATTGGCGAGTCGGCGGACTTAGTTTTTTCTCAAGGTTATCCTGCTCAATTATTGGTTGAAGTAAGAGTTCCTTCTAATATAGAGTCGGTTTCTATTCAAGCGAATGAATTGTCTGTTCGAGTGTCGAAGAAGGAAGGCTTGTCTGATGTTTTTTACGTTACTAATGGAAACTTGACTGGAGACTTGGATGACGTATTCAGGACTCCTGGCGTAAAAAGAGTTTTAGTAAAGGCAGTTCCTTTTGCTGATTATACTGTCGTGAACTTGACTCAAGCGAACTAGTTTATATGCTTTTATTGTAATTTCTTGCGATGCGAGCGCAAGTTTCAATTGAATTAATGGCTATAGTAACAATCTTGTTATTGATGTTTGTAGCTTTTACTTTCGTTTACTTCGAGAGGCAAACAGACTTGCTTGATTCTCGCGTTAGCTTAGAGGGAGAGCGCTTGTGTCGGTTAGTTCGTGCTGAGGCCGATTCTGCTTTTTCAGCTGGTTCTGGTTATTCGGGATTGTTTGTATTGCCTGATTCGTTGCTTGGGCAATCCTATAATGCTACTCTAATTCCGGGCGAAAGCAGGGTGCGTTTTGAGTGGTTTAATAATCATTGCGAGGCTATTCTTCAGTCTGACGCGTTTGGTGGTATTTTAGTAAAAGGAGAAAACTTGGTGAATAATGTTGACGGGTTCTTGTTCTTTAATGTGTAAGCGCCGCGGGCAAGTTTTTTCCGGCGATGCAGTGTTAAGCGTAGTTGTTTTCTTGCTGGCGGTGTCTTTAGTTAGTGTTGCTTGGAACGAGTCTAATGCAAAGATTGGCGCATTCAAGCAAAGGAGTGCTTTAGTTGTTGACGCTACTAGTGCAGCTGACTCGTTGATTAGAACTCAAGGCGTTCCGATTGATTGGAGTAAGAATGATGTTTCCGGTATTGGCTTAAGTGACGGTAAATCGATTAATCCTGCTAAGTTTTTAGAATTGACTTTGTTGGATTATGATTCGAGTCGTGAATTGCTTGGGTTGGGTAATTATGATTACCAACTAGTTTTTTCAAATGAGTCTACGCCTATTCGTTCAGGAGTATTGTTTGAAAAAATTGCTTATTTTGCTGGAACTGATTCGAGCTTGTTAACGGATTTATCGGATAGTGGTTTAGATTGGGATTTTTATGACGCGGCGGGCGAAGGAAGCAGTCACGGCGAAGGCCAGTATTTTTCGGGAGATGAATCAACAGTTTTGTCTAACTTGTTTAGCAATATTAATTCTTACTCGACTATTGTTTTTGAAGACTTGAATGCATCAATTAATTCTTCTTTGTTGAATGTTTTCCTTGACAATGGGGGAGTAATTGTTTTCGAAGGAGGCGGCTCTGAAAACGCGGCTAGTGCTTTTTTTGCTTTAGAAAAAATCAACTCTTTTAATGCCGAAATATCTCAAAAAAGCTTTTTAGTATTCAATGCCAGTGTAGGAGATGAAGTGTCTTTTTCAGGTGAAGAATGGGCTGTTAATTCTACTCAGCCTGGTTTTGTTTCAGTTATTTCCAGCGAGAATCATTCTCTTGCAGGTTTTTCTCGTGTACGCAATGGTTTTGTTTTCTTCTTGAGTGATTACTCTATGACGTCTCAAGGAAAAACATCTAAAGAATTCTTTAATTTAATAGGTAAAGAAATGTCATTCGGAGAAGATGTTGTTTCTGAAAAAGATGTTTTTCTAGTAAAACGCCCTGTTTTGATCGGGGTAGGTAAGAATAGGCTTGCAGTAATGCAGTTGTTGGTGGCAGTAAGGTGAAGGGTTTAGTTTTCAGTTTAGACGCTTTGTTTGCGTTATTGCTAGTGTTAATCGCTTTGCCTGCTTTGTATTTAGCTTCAAACAATTTGCTTAATCCTGCGGTTTATAATGAAAACTTGCATTCTACGGCAGTGGAGTCTGTAAACTTGCTTGCAGAAACAAAGGTTTCGGACTTGTTAACTGACCCGTATGTTAAAGACTTGTTCAATCAAGGCGTTTTGGATTCTACTGACGTGAACAAAACCATGATGGAATTAATTGGTGGTTTTTGGGCGTCTGGTGACTCGGGGAATTTGTCTATTGCTAGAAACTTATCCCAATACTTTTTTGGCAAAGTAATGAATCCCAGCTTGCATTATGCTTTGTATTATTCTACTGATGTTGTTTTTAACACTAGCGAGCCTGGAACTAACGATGCATTAGCTTTAAGCCGTAGGCTTGTTTCTGGCGTTGCTAAAGGGCTTCCTGCTACGGGGTGTGTTTCTAGGGCTTCTTTGAAAAAAATAGGCGGAAAACAAGAAAAGAGTTTTTATTTCATGGGTGGTTTTATCGGACAGGGTAATTTGTCCTTTTATTTGACGGATATTCCTGCTGATGCTAATGTGTCAAACATTTATTTAGAGTTTAATGCAGGCGACAACTTTACTTTGTTCGTTAATAATTATGATTGCGGTTTATTCAACAAGACTGCAGGCAACGCGTCAGTTGATTCGTGGACGGTTTCGGATGCAAGTTGTTTGAGTGCTTTAAACTTGGGTTCCAGCAACTTGTTTAAATTAAACTTTACTGGAAGCAATGTGAAAAACCAGTTTATTGGCGGTGGTTTTGTCAGAGTCACTTACGATACTAATTCCTTCAATCCTGGAAATGAAAACACGACTCGCTTTTACTTTACTGGCGTTGATGGGTTAGTTAACGAGTATTCCTCTCTTTATGTTCCTGGTACTGTGACGAATATTTCGGCGAGTCTTCACTTGAAGAATAATTATACTACTTTCTTGACTGTTGGTAATTATACTATTTTAAATGACTCGGGCAGCACTTCTTCTGATAGAGTAATCTTCGTTGATTCCAGTAATTTCACTAACGTTTTTTCTTTTGATGACTTGAGCTTGAAGACTATTCCTTTGAGACTAGGTTTGGAAGCAAACATTACTGGTGGCGACATTGGTAATGCAGATATTATTCTAGTAACAGATGTTTCTGGTTCTATGGCTTGGAGAGTAAACCAAGATGGAACTACTGGTACTACTGTAACTAATTGTTCTTCTTCAAACATTAACTTGGGAACTACTTCAAGAATAAGCGTGGCTAAATGTGTAGACAAAGACTTCATTGACACTATTTTAGCAACACCTGGCAACAGGATTGGTTTAGTTTCATTCAGCACTTCAACCAGTGCAGTAAACTTAAGCACTGATGCTACTTCATTAAAGGCGGCTGTTGATGCTTATTCGACTGGCGGTGGCACGTGTATTTCTTGCGCTATCAATGATGCTTACAACATTTTAGCACAATGGCCCTCTGAAGGTAGGAATAGGTTCGTGGTAATGATGACTGACGGAGTGCCTAACTATCGAAGTACTGATTATTGTTTTGATTCAAACGCTTTAGCCAGTAATTCTTCATTTACTATTCAAGGCGGAGAGTCTGGAGCGTTTGTGCACTACAACGCGTTCTGGAGCGCGGCGACTTCAACTACTAGCAATTCTATTTATGGAGTTGATGCTTTGAATTCAAGCGTTGCTTATGCGGTTGGCGCTTCTTATAAAATATTTAGTTGGAATGGCGTTTCTTGGAGCGAGTCCCAAGACTTAGGCAGCCAAGACTTGTATGATGTTGACTTGTATAATGTTACGCTAGGATTTGCTGTAGGCGCTTCGGGTAAAATTGTTAGGTGGTTTGGAACTACTTGGAGCGAACAAACAGATGTAGGAAATTCAAACTTGCGTGGAGTTAAAGTGTATAATTCGACTCTTGCTTTTGCTGTTGGAAGCAGTGGAGAAATTTATCGTTGGAACGGAAACACTTGGTCCTTATATCAAGATGTGGGAAACACTAATTTTTATTCGGTGGATGTTTTCAATTCGAGTTTAGGTTTTGCTGTTGGTGGCAGTGGACAAATTTATCGCTGGACTGGAACAACATGGACGCTTCACCAAGACTTGGGAAGCATGACTGTAACCGATGTCCACATTTTTAACTCTACTTTAGCATTCGTTACAACTGATGATGGCAGAATTTATCGTTGGACTGGTTCTACTTGGAGTCAAGTTTACTCCGGAAGCTATGCGTTGAATACTATTAGGATAATTAATTCTACGCTTGGTTTTGCTTTAGGAAATTCTCGAGGCGGGGTAGTTGAATGGAACGGCGCGTCATGGACTCAAACGTTCCCTGCTTACTTGTATTCTGGTAATTCTACTAGTGGTTTGACTTGTAGTGATGACGATTCTTGTTCACTAACTCAAAACATTCCGATGCTTAACGCGAATTATAGTTCATGCCGTGTTCACAATGAACAAAACGGTACTGTTTACTCTGTAGGTTTTGGTCCAATAACTACTTGTGGTTTAGCTAACTCTACTTTAAATGCTATAGCTAGCTGCGGTAATGGAAGCGTCTATTTAAGCAATAACGCCACCGAGCTTCAATTCGCTTTCCAGAACATTGCTGAAAAAATTATTCAGCAAAGCACTGCTTCTCAAACAGTCATTGCTACTGGTGACGTGGTTACTAGTTTGTATCCTGACTCGTATATTGAAGTTTCTTTTGATCCAGTTAATCCAGATTACGAGTTTAATGAAATACTATTAACTCAAGAAACCAACAAGTTTCCATCTTGTCAGGGATCTTTCTTCGTTCCGCCTCAATTAAGCGTTGAATCCGTCAAAGTAACTTCTTACTCTGCAGACTTATGGACTTCAAACGTAACTATTTCTAATTCGTTGGGTGACAACAACGTGTTTTATTTAGGTGATTACGGCGCGGTTTACTCTAAACTAGGAGACCCGTTCTTGGTGGAGTTCCCGGCTAGTTTTGTAGCGAATGATGAAAACAACGTGTTAACTGTTAAGTTGGGGTCTAATTCTACTTCGGTAAGCAATTTGTGTTCTCAAGATAATCGTGTGATTTATGGTTTGCGAGTCAAGGCGGTAGTAGGATATTCGTCTATTTTCTCAGAATGCAAGGCGAGAAATGCTACTGTCTTTTACGATTCTGATTTTGATGGCGTTCCAGACGGTTCGGTTGACTTGACTGTTGGTGACGGATTACAGTCCGCGGGTTCTAGTTACGTCGGAGTAGACCAACTAAATACTTCTTCGAACGCGGTGGATGATGCTTTGTTGAGGTTGCTTTCATTGCTTAATTTAGTTAATGCGAGCGGTTCTGGTTTGCCGGGTAGTTTCAGCAACCCAATTGATGTTCAATTGAGCGAAAGCGTTTCAATAGATGTATTGTCTGGCCAGCAAGTCCCGTTCTTTTGGGGGCCGACTGAAGTAACTGTAGTGGTGTGGAATTGAAAAAAGGATTTTTTTATTCGTTGATAGTTTTGCTTTTGTTGATTCCAATAGTGTTGTTAGTTTTAACTTCTAATGAATTTACTTCTGCTAATGAAAAAGACTTGACTAGGAAACTAGTTGGTAGAGAGTTAGCTAATTATGCTGCTTCAGTAGATAATGACTTTCCTAGAGCATTAGAAATTAGTTCTAAAAGCGCGGTAATTGCTTTAGTTGCTGAAATAGTTTCAACCGGTCAACCTGCAGTTAACTCTACCATTGCCTTGGAGAGTTTGTTGTTGAATAAGACTTATGGCGGAAACGTTTCTCAATTAATGGGAAATAATTCTTTATCGGAATGGATTACTCGTTTGGAGGCTAAAAGCAAGTTTTTTGGGTTTGATTCTAACGTTTCACTAGTTAACTTGAGTATTTCGCAACGAAGTGGTTTTGAAGTATTGTTCAACGCTACGCTTCAAGTAGATTTAGTAAGCAAGTATGAAGGAATTAATTATTCTAGGACTTTTTCTACTGAATCTAGAGTTTCTACCGATGGTATTGAAGACCCGTTGTATACTTTGAGTTCGTTTGGTTTAGTAAAGAGGCAAGTGTCTTTAAACCAGTCAATTATTTACGGACCTGAAGCGTTAGATCAAGCGGTTTCGACTAAGGTTTATTTGCCTTCTGTTTCTGGACCGGGATTTTTAGAGAGACTTGAAGGAAAAACGCACTTGGTTTATTCTTCCCAAGGGTTAGAGTCTTTTGTTGATGTTGACGAATTTATTTCACAAGGATTGATAATCAAAGCCAACCAGAGTCATGTTGATTATTATTATTTCAATGACACTACGCCTGCAGGTTATTCTGTAAATTCTTCCGAGTTCAATCACCCCTTATTTAAAATCGATCCTACTAATGCTTTTAAGTACGGAGTTGACCTTGATTGAAAAAATTATTAGTCTTGCTGGCTTTGTTTTGCGTTGGATGCGTCGAACAACAAGATTCTTTTACTCTGCCTACGTTGACGCCTACTCCTATTTCAACTATTACTCCAACTCCGTCTCCTACTGTGAATGCTAACGCTTGCTTGGGCGATGATTACTTGGCGTTGTCGGTAGCTAATTCATTCAATCAACTAATAACTCCTTTAATTAATGAAAAAGTAAGCCAATACGGGTACTGCCATGCTGGAGAATTCTTCAGCTTGTGCAAGCAAATAAGCGGTTTCGACTTCCTTGATTTGAATTCTGTCTATTACGATGGTTCTTTTTCGTTTGAGTTCACTAACAACGTTCAAGGCTATTCTCAAGTAATCGATGCGTCTCTTTATTCTGGAAACCCTGATTGGGCTGAAGAAAAAATTTCTTTAAGCTTTGAATGCGATAAGTGGGTTCAAGGCGAAAAATGCGTTTTTTACTCTAACAAAGCAGAAAAATTTACTTCAACTGTAAGAGACAATAATCCCTTGGTTTTAACTATTTCCATGGTCAACCAGGGAAGAATCAAAAGATTGTTTTCATATGCCTGCAGGTGAGTGATTTTAAACTTGTTTTGAGTAATCTTTCTCGATGGAAGACCAAGAATTTCAGACCAGCGTAGATAATGTTTTTGACTTTATAAAGTCTAACAAGAAAGTCACTATAAACCAGTTATCTAAAGCCATGTCTATTTCGCCTGCGCAGATAGAAAAACTCGTTAAAATTCTCGAAGCAAGTAAGCTAATCGATGTTTCTTACGGCTTAAATGAAGTATTTTTAAGCTATAAGGAAGAAAAAGGCAAGGAAAAAAGCCAAGACGTACTGGTTTCTAAAAACAGGATCGATGAATTAAATTCCTTAGTGGATAGCAGTGTTAAAGTCGTGGATTTTGCACGAAAAGACTTTTTATGGAAAGTAAATGCTGCTGAAATGCTTATTTCAAAGCTAGAAAAAGAAGACTTGTCTCCAAACGAGAGGCAAAAAATACTCTCGACTATAGATCGTTTGAATAATGAAATAACTTCTTTCGTCGTTGAAGAGAAAAAATTCTTAGAACAAGAAAAAGCAGTCGAAACGCGGTTGTCTAATTTGAAGGCGAGGTTCAGTAATGTTTCTGCACCTAAAAAGAAAGGCTTGATTCATAAACTCAAAGAAGTAGTATCCGGCGCATTCACTCGCAAACGTAAACCCGTCAAAGAATCAACTCCCGTTCCGGTAAAACCAGAACCAAGTATTCTTGAAGAAGATGAATTGATTTCTACACCTAACGAATCAATGCCTAACTTGAATAAAATATTAAGCGACTCCAATTTGTCTACCGCCAAGCAAATTAAGACTACTCTTAATTCATTGCTGGTTAAAATTGCGGCTAACAAGAAAAAATCGAGAAAACCTTCAAAGAAAAAGAAGCGGTATTCTAAATTCTTGTTGAGGGATTCGTTAAAAAGCTCCAAGCGGGTGAATGATTCATGAAGGTTTTAGGCGAGTATTCTGTAGTAAGCGAAAATGTTCCTGCAAAAATAATAGTAAGCAGAAAAGATGAAGAGTATATTGATTCTTATGAAGTAATTCACACTACCATCAAGGAACCAACTAGGTTGGTTTTGGATTACTTGAAGGAAAAAATCATTGAAACCGTTGACGTAAAAATCTCTGAATTATTGGATCCGAGACAAGCTGAAGAAGTAAAAAAGAAAATAGTTTCGCGAACTTACCAACTAATTAACTCCGAATTTCAAGGAATGACTGATTCAGAGAAAGACGTCTTAGTCGGCAGGTTAATCCAAGACATGCTTGGTTTAGGCGAGTTAGAATTCTTGTTTGCTGACGATTTTCTCGAAGAAGTAGTAGTCAACGGAAGCACTCAACCTGCAATGGTTTACCACAAAAAATACGGTTGGTTAAAGACTAACGTCTTCTTCAAAAGCGAAGAACAAATACACAATTATTCTTCAATTATTGGCCGCCGCGTCGGGAAGCAAATAACCAACTTGAATCCATTAATGGATGCTCACTTGTTGAGTGGTTCTAGAGTAAACGCTACTTTAATGCCTATCAGCAGCAAGGGAAACACTATTACTGTCAGGAAATTCGCTAAAGACCCGTGGACGATAGTCAACTTGATTGATCCTAAACTAAATACTTTGACTTCTGAAGCAGCAGCCTTGTTTTGGCTGGCAATGCAGTACGAAATGAGCATGATTGTTGCTGGAGGAACGGGTTCAGGAAAAACTAGTTTCTTGAACGCTATATTATTATTCTGTCCTCCAACTCAAAGAATTTTAAGCATTGAAGACACTCGCGAGTTAGTATTGCCTGACTTCCTTCACTGGGTTCCTATGACTACTCGCCAACCAAACCCTGAAGGAAAAGGAGGCGTAGAAATGCTTGACTTAATGGTTAACTCGTTGAGAATGAGGCCTGACCGTATAGTCTTAGGTGAAACGCGTAGACAAAAAGAAGCAGAAGTATTATTCGAAGCCATGCACACTGGACACTCTGTTTACTCCACGCTGCACGCTGATGACGCGTCTCAAGCAAGAACTCGTTTGATTTCTCCTCCGATTAATGTTCCTGAAACGGTTTTGAGTTCTCTTCAATTAATGGTAGTGCAATATCGTCAAAGGAGAACGGGTATTAGACGCACTTATGAAGTGGCAGAAATAGTTCCAGGCGATGACAAAGTATCATTAAACTTGATTTACAAGTGGGATCCTAGGACGGATAGGCTTCAAAAAGTAGGCGATTTTGTTAGAATGACTAACGAGCTTACGCTTCACACTGGTTTTAGTCAAAAGGAAATCGCTCAAGACTTGAAGGAAAAAGAAAGCATTCTAGACTTCATGTTGAAAAACAACATTAGGGACGTAAATTCTGTAGGCCGAGTAGTCGCTTGGTATTATAGAGATAAGGATTACGTGTTGAACTGTGTTAAGAGTAACAAGTGCGAGGACTTATTGAAGAAATGAAGCAAGTAATTCCGTTCAGTTTCCTGCCTCCTAAGGTAGTAGTGGCATTGTCAAAACGAATGCTCGGGTTAACGACTGTTTTTTCAAAACACTTCGATTCATTGCAGGAAGATTTAGTTCAAGCGGATTACACTTACTCAGCGCAAGAATACTACGGAATTGCTTTGGCTGTTGCTATGGCTAATTCCTTCTTCTCCGGATTCTTGTTTTCAATAGTCGCTATAGCGATAAAAATTCCCTTGCTTTTCGTACTGGTTGGAGTAATCGTTATTGGTTTAGCTTCGTTTGGTACTATTTTGATTTATCCTAAAATCGTTGCTAGACGCAAAGGCCGAGCCTATGAAAAAAACTTGATTCCAGCAGTAAGGCAATTATTAATACAATTAAGGTCTGGCGTCACTTTATTCGATGCTATGGCTTCAGTAGCTGATGATTACGGTGAAGTAAGCAAGGAATTCAAGAAAATCGTCCAAAAAATCAATGCAGGAACTCCCGAAGTAGACGCGTTGTCTGACGCTTCTAGAAGCGTTCCTTCCAGGTCATTCCAGAAAGTATTGTGGCAAGTAGCTAACGCAATTAAAGTAGGATCAGATGTCTCAGACGCCCTCGGAACCATTCTCGACGATATTACTACTGAACAAATTGATAAAATTCACTCTTATGGTCAAGAATTATCTCCCTGGACTATGATGTACATGATGGCGGCAGTAATAGTTCCCAGCTTAGGAATCACTATGTTGATAGTAATTACTTCTTTCTTGAATATTTCGATTCCTAAATTGTTCTTGGTATTTGTAATAGTTGGAATAATTGGGTTCCAATTGTTCTTCATGAACTTTGTAGGAAGCAGGAGGCCTTTCACATGAATTCCTTCAATCGTTTCTATTATGTCTTGTCTAAAATATTTCCAAAGAAACTAACTGATAGAATATCTGACTTGCTAGTGCAAGCTGGTTATACGATGGATGCGCGATTATTCTTAGGATTCGTATTGTTCTTTTCATCGTCAATTTCTTTATTATTGTTCTTTTTAGCGCCATTGTACTTGCCGCCTGAACAACAATTATTCCACGTCTTAGCTGCAGTAATGGGCTTCGTTGTTTCACTATTCTTGTTTTACTTTATCTTAGTTGATGCTGCCGAAAAAAAAGCTAAAGCAATAGAAGACATTCTGCCGTCAGCATTGCAGATTATTTCTTCAAACTTGAAAGCAGGAATGACTTTAGAAAACGCTTTTTGGAGTGCAGCACGCCCAGAATTCGGCGTTTTCAGAGATGAAATAAGCAGAGTTAGTGCAGACACGTTTTCTGGAGTTACTATTTCTGATTCACTGCAAAAAATGACTAAACGCGTTCGTTCGGAAACACTAGACCGGTCTATCAAGTTGATCACTCAAGGCATTCGCTTAGGTGGAGAAATGGTTCAATTGCTTGATGAAGTAGCGGATGATATTAGAAATTCTCAAAACATCAAGCGAGAAATTTCTCGTTCAACAATTACTTACGTTATATTCATTATTTTTGCTTCAGTGCTCGTTTCGCCTGTTTTGTTTGCGGTTAGTACTTTTTACTCGGGAGTTAACGAGAGTGTTACTGAAAAACAAGCAGCTGCTACTTCAAATATCGATACTAGTCAAGTACAAGGCGGACGAGTTCCTGGAGGTTTGTTTACTGTAAAACCTGGCCAGAATAATGAAGAAAAAATCAGTTCTCAAGATATTTACTGGTTCGCGGTGGCCAGCATATTCTTTACTAACTTTTTTGGCGCTTTAATTCTGGGCGTAATACGCAACGGTAGATGGACTGCTGGAGTAAAGCTGGCGCCAGTATTCGTAATTAGTTCGCTCGGAATATTCTTCTTTGCTTACAGCGCTATTAACGGCTTGCTTGGTTCATTCTTTGGTTAAAAAAATGAAAAACGCTAGTTTACTAGTAAGTGACAAAATCGTCTTAGTTCTAGTTCCTAGAAGCAAGTACTTAGAAGCTAACGTCGACTTAGTAAAGCAATTGCTTTCTAAAAACGATGCAGGCGTATTCGTTACCACGAACAAGCCATTTTCTTATTTTGAAGAATTATTTTCCAGCAAAAAAATCAATTCAGAAAACTTGTTTTTCATTGACTGCGTTTCTTCTTTAGTAAAAGGATCTTCTACTAGAGATGAAAATGCTTTGTTCGTATCGCCTAAAAACTTGACGGGCATAAGCATTGCTATAAACGAAGCAATCAATGGAATAACCGGCAGTAAATTCGTTTTCTTTGATTCAGTAACTACTTTATTGATTTATAATAATTCGAGCTCTATGGAAAAATTCGTTCACTTTTTAATAAACCGGTTCAGGATAAATGGCGTTACTTCCATCTTCTTATCTTTAGAAGATGATTCAAATCCATCGCTAATTAGTGCTATTTCCCGCTTTTCAGACAAGGTGATTACTCTTTGATTGAAGTATTATTATTCTTGTTGGCGTTCTTGATTTTTGCTACGAGTGTTTACTTAAAGTTTTGGTATGCTAAAAAAACTATTTTTGAAAAAACCATTCGCAAATCGTTTACTTGGACTAAATACGCAATAATCGCTTCAACTCTTTTAGTACTGTTGGGCGTTTACCAATTAGCTTTCCCTGTAAGCGATTTATACTACTTGCTATTGTATTTGACTGCGTTAGTCGTAGCACTACTCCAATACAAAACGCTGTATTACTACGTCGGAGTAATGAAGGAATTCGGGTTCATTGAGAAACAAGAAAAGTTCAAACCATTGAGCTTTATACTATCTCTAGTCGTCTTGTCGTTAATAGTTTTTGCAGTAATGAATCTAGTAAATATTCGCATTTCTTTAGAATCCGTAAACGACAAAATGCTCGTGTTTTTGTTTGGCATTTATTCTCTAGTTTCATTAAACCTGCTTTATTGGTCTAAAACCATTAAGGAAAAATTATCGGAAGAATTGCTTGTTTCAGGGTACAACACCATGCTTTACGCATTTGCGGTATTCAGCTTCTTAGTTCAGTCATTCATTTTATACTCGTTTTCCCGCTATCAAGAATTGTATTCTTTGTTAGTATTGTTAGTTTTAGTGTTCATGTTCTTGTTATGGGAAAGTTCTTCCCATTTTTGCTGCAGCGACAATTCGTTCGCTAAAGTATTTGGAGTACAAAACAAAAAGCGTTAAAACTCGAGTAATTCAAGTTTTTTTTTACTAATGCAGCTAGATTTGTCTTTAACAATGGATAGCGGTCAAACTCCTACTTTTACTTGGAAAAAACAAGGCGAAAACCATTACGTTAGTTTAGACGGCAAGCATTACTTAAAGCAATTAAGCGGTTTAGAATACAGTGAAGGATTTGATGTTGCAGCATTCTTTAAATTAAAAGATGACTTGAAAAAAATTCACTCAAAAATAATTGAAGATGACGATATACTGAGTCAAGCAATAAATCAATTTAATGGATTGAGGCTAACTAAAAGCAACGAGTGGGAAACGCTTTGTTGTTTTCTAATAAGCCAAAACAACAACATCAAGAGAATCCAAGGTATAGTCTCGAAATTGTATTCCGACTCGAGTTTCTTAACGCCTGAACAATTATTACGAACAAACTTGACGCCATTGAAGTTAGGTTATAGAGAAAAATACTTGGTTGAAACAGCTAGGTTAATTGTCGAAAACGGTTTTAACTTGGAAAAAATAAAAAGAAAAAACGCTGAAGACGCACGCGAACAATTGTGTGAGTTGCCGGGTGTTGGTAGGAAAGTGGCGGATTGCGTTTTGTTGTATGGTTTTGGGAGAAATGATGTTTTTCCTGCTGACGTTTGGGTAAACAAAGCAATGCTTGAGTGGTACGGCGTGCCTGAAAAACAAGTGCAAGAGTTCGCAAGCGAAAAATGGGGCAAGCATGCGGGGTACGCGCAACAATTATTGTTCTGTAAAGCAAGAAAAGAACTTTAGGTCCATATTTGTTTGGTATTCAAAAAAATACTTTTTTAAAACGCGCAATTTCGTTATTTTTAGGTAATTTAAACTTGTGAAAAGACTTCTTCTTCTGGGTAGACGACGATTCCTTCCTTGTTTATTTGCATCGGCATTATCTTCAAAGAGTGCTTGGCCGAACGCATTTTCCTAACGCTTAACGCTCGAGTGTATTCGTTCTCGTTTTTAGTAATGTGTAAAATGATTACTCCATCAGCAATGAATTCTTCAACGCCTGTAGTGGACAGCCATTTTGATCCTTCCATTATTTCAGAAATAGCGAAAGTAGTTACTCCTAAACGCTTGATGTTTCTGTCTAGCTCCGCCAAGCCTCGGCGCACTTCGTATGCTTTCTCGAAATACATGCTTAGTAGTGAAGAAGAATCAATTACTAGCCTAGTTGCGTTGTTTCGTTCCACGACGTTTTTTATTGATTCAAGCAATGGCTCGAACTTGTATATTGCTGGTTTTACTATCATTAGTTTTTTTTCATCAATTGCTTTTTGAATTGGCCAATTAAAGTTTTTAAAATCTTTAATTAATTTAGCGGGGTCTTCTTCTAGAGAAACGTAAACTGTTTTTTCGCCGCTTTCGTAGCCGTTAAGCAAGAACTGCATTGCTAGAGTGCTTTTGCCTGCTCCTGCTGAACCTGACAATAATACGAAGCTGTTCTTAGGTATTCCGCCGCCTAGCGCTTCATCTAAGCCTGGTACTCCGCTTGAAACCGCGTCAACGTTAGTTTTCGTTTTTTCTGGTTTTGTCGCGTTCTTGATTTTTTCTTTTATTTTAGAAAAATCTATTTTAGATTTCTTTTTTTTCATTTTTTTACATTACTCTAGGGTTGTTTATTAGCTTATTTCGACGGTTTCGTCTTCATGAACAATAAGCGTTACTTGGTATGCCCCCGGGCTTGTCGGCAGGGACCCGTTTATTGAGGGTATAGTGTTAGCAAAAAGCTGGTTATCTCCCGCGCGAGTACTAAAGTTGGCTATAATCGTGTGGTTTTTCACTTGAGTGGCTATTCCTTGTGGAATGAACGTGTTTAGTCTAGTGATGGTTCCCGGACCCAGCAAAAAAGCGTGGTTTGCTTCTTCGGCTACGTCATTTACTAGTTTTTTTGTTTGGAATACGCGTATTTGTTCAGATGCGTCGCTGTAGTAAAAATAATATGCGGGAATTATTATCGCTAGACTGATTATGATTAAGACTACGTATTCTAAAGCTACTTGGGCTTTCATTTTCGTATTAACCACTCTAACGCTGAATTTAAAAGATTCGAAACTAGTTTTAAGCGCTCTTGATTTATTTCTTTCAACATGCGCGCTCAAGCTTCTGTAGAGTTCATTTCAGTAATCGGTTTGTTCTTGTTATTGCTTGCTATAGCTTTTGGCTTGTATTTTTCCAAGCAATCAGACTTAGCATTATTGAAAAATTACTCTGAAGCTAGCAGTATTTGCGACGTAGTTGCAGATTCATTTTCTAATGCTTTCGTTTCGGGAGATGGGTATTCTTCAAGCGTTGACTTGCCGGCTACTTTGAGTAATGGTATTGGTTACGAAATACTTGTTTTCGGTAATTCTTCGCTAGTTCAAGTAAGATATGGGGAAAGGATAGTTTCGTGCAGAATTACTGCGCCTAGCGTTTATTCGGGTTCAGAAAACTTTACTGCTAATTATTCATTTACTGTTTCAAATCAAGGGGGGGTAGTAATTGTATCGTAAAGGCCAATTATTCTCTATAGACTTCTTGATTGCTACTGCTTTCTTTATTGCGTTGCTTTCAGTTTTCCTAGCTTACTGGGATTCAGAGTACGATTCCGTTTATTATAAAACGCAACAATCTAAAATGAACGCTGCAGGACAACGGTTTTCAAATGCGTTATTGTTTGAAGATTCTAGTTTTTCACTAGTAGAGTCTTCAGGAGTATTGAATTACTCTAAAATCGATTCTTTCCTTAATCTCGATTATGAAGAATCAAAGCGTTTCGTGGGTTTTGATTACTTCGTTCAAGCAAAATGGCTTAACGGATCAATTGCTTTCAGTAAAGGAAATTATTCGAGAGGAATAGCCTTCAACCGGCTAGCGTTGTTGGATGGCGAGGAAATAAACTTGAGGGTTGTTGTTCTTGAGTAAAGGCATAATTTTTTCCATTGACGCGTTGTTTTCGGTATTGTTAGTTGGTTTGTTCTTTTTTGCTTTGTCTAGCTTGATGTATGTTCACAACGTGGATTCATTCCAAGCTCAAGATGTTTTCTTGGTGTTAAAACAAAAAAACTTGTTTGCACAGCCTGATTCATTAAATGAAGAATTGAAACTGTTGGTTGGTGATAATTATTACGCTAACGTTTCTTACTATGACGAAAATCTTTCGCTAACTAATGAATTACTTTTAGGAAGTAACGAAGGCTTTACTAAGTCTGCAGTAAGACAATCGTTTGTCTTTATTGAAAACGGACTGCCGGTTTACGGCGTGTTTGAATTAAGGGTGTTCGAATGAAGGGCTTTTATTCTGTGGCACTGGCTTTGTTGTTTTCGTTGCTGTACTTGCTTGCTTCAACTACTCAAAAAACGAGTTTAATTGATTATTCTATCCAATACCAGTATTCTGGAATTGAAGACAACTTGCGCGATTTGTATGCCTCAAAAGGCCTAGTTGTTTCATATAACTCTGGCAGAGTCGTCTTTAGGGATGCGTTGCCTGCAAGTTCTTTCGATAACGTTGCTAGTTACGTAGAGTTTGAAAATTCTTTCTTCAAAAACGTTGAATTAAGCAAGCAAGTTATTGAGCCGGAGTTTTATTTCGGGAAAGGCATTTACAAGCATTCTGGTGGAGATGTAGTTTTCGATTCTACTGCTTTAAGTGAAGTCGACTTGCGGGTTTACCCTGTTGAAGAAATGAATCTAGTTTCTGAACAAATTACTCCGGCTTTAGGTGAGAATGCTTTGTTGTTGAAGTTATTGGTTAATTCGTCTACTCCGCTCGTTTTTGAATCGCTAGTAGACAAGAGTTTTGACAACACGTTTGTTTTCAATTCTACTAGCGGTTTGTTGGTTGTTTCTTGCGGAGTTGAATGTCGTTATTCGACTAAGGTTTCTGCAGTAGTCGAATCTTCTTTTGACGCGTCTCCAGTAGAGTTAATTAATGTGTTAAGCGTTTTTAGTATTGTCGCGAACCGTACTGGTTCAGTGAGGATTTCTAGATGAAGAAAAAGAAAGTTGTTTCAAAAAAGAAGGAACACAAAACAACTAATGTTTTGCCGGCTCAAATGGTTGATCGAGTCGTTACGGGTATTGATGAATTGTATTCGTTAATTCAAAAAAAGAAGAAAGTTTCCGGTTCTGAAGCGGCTAAACATTGTAGAGTGTCGAAAGAAAAAATAGAAGAATGGGCGTCTGCTTTGCAAGATGCTGGCTTGGTTGTTGTTTCTTACTCGTTGTTTGGTGAATTGATTTTGAGGGATAAGTCTTGAGTGATTCTTACAGTATTGAAGCAGACGGCGTTCCTGCTAGAGTAGTTATTTCCAACAAGGAAGGAGAATACGTTCCGATTTATTCTCTAGAAATTCCCTTCTTGGGTGAAGCTACTGAGAATTACTTGAATGTATTAAAACAAACCTTGTTGAAGAACTTGGTTTTCAACAATCAAGAAATTTTAGATCCCCGAAACTTGAAGGAGTTAAAAAAGAAATTTTCTGACGAAGGGAAATCCTTAGTAAATTCAAAATTCCCTAGCTTGTCCGATCGCGAGAAAACTATTATTGCGGGAAGATTGCTTCAAGAAATGTTTGGTTTAGACAAGATCGAGTTCTTGTTGAAGGATGATTGGATTGAAGAAATCTGCATTAATTCATCCACTGAACCCATTTGGGTTTTTCATCGAAAACACGGCTGGGTTAAAACTAACATTAACTTGCCTTCAGACTCGGTTGTTTCCAATTACGCTGGATTGATTGGACGACGCGTTGGCAGGCAAATCAATATTCAAAACCCGTTGCTTGATGCTTACTTGATTACTGGCGATCGTGTAAACGCTACTTTGTTTCCCATAAGCATGTTTGGTAATACGATTACTATTCGTAAATTCGCTAGAAAACCATGGACTATTACTGACTTGATTAAGAACAATACTATTTCTTCAGAACTAGCTGCCTTGTTGTGGCTAGCAATGCAGTACGAAATGAACGTACTGGTTTCTGGAGGCACTGGTTCGGGAAAAACTAGTTTCTTGAATGTTTTGACTGCATTCATTCCTCAAAACCAAAGAGTCATCAGCATTGAACAAACTCGAGAAATTACTTTACCAAAACACTTACAGTGGGTTCCGTTAGTAGTTAGAGAAACAGGCGCTGAAGAACACGGCAAGGTGGAAATGCTTGACTTAATGGTTAACTCGTTGAGAATGAGGCCGGATAGGATAATCGTCGGCGAAGTCCGCCGTGCAGAAGAAGCTCAAGTATTGTTTGAAGCCATGCACACTGGACACTCTGTTTATGCTACTTTGCATGCTGAAACTGTTTCAGAAACACTGCGCAGGTTGAATAATCCGCCTATTGATTTGCCTGGAGTAATGCTTGAAAGCTTGCATTTAGTCGTAGCAATGTATCGAGACAAGCGTTCAGGAATTCGAAGAGTTTTTGAAGTTGGCGAGTTGATTCCTTCGGAAAAAGGAGAACACGTTTCTGCAAGCATTTTATACAAGTGGAAGGCGTTTAAAGACTCATTCGAACCAGACCAGCCTAGCATTCGTTTAATGGAGTCGTTAATGACTTTTACTAGAATGAATGAAGAACAAGTAGCTGACGATTTGAAGGAAAAGCAAAAAATTCTCGACTGGCTAGTCAAACAAGACGTTAACACTGTTGACGGAGTAGGTGAAGTATTCGCGTTGTATTATAGCGACAAGGAAGAATTATTGAAGAGAGTGAGGAAGAAGTGAAGTCGGTATTGTTTCTTCCGTTTCCAGAACGCGTTTCCAAGCGATTAATGCACTTGTTTTACTTCTTGGGAAAACCGTTATCTAAAGCATTCCCTAGCTTGTCTACTGAACTAGCTCAATTAGAAAGTGAATACGATGATTGGGAGTTTACTTCGATTGGATTGCTGGCTTTTTTCTTTTACTTTATAGTATTCGGTTTTTTCTTTGGAGTAGTGTTGTTAGTTCTTGACAAGTTGTCCTTCGAAGCAGGAATAGTTGGAGTATTAACTAGCTTTTTGGCGGCGTTATCTATTTTTGGATTAATTTTGTTATACCCTAAATTATTGCTTGAACGAAAAAACAACGAGTTGGAAGCAGACTTATTGTTTGCGTTAAGACAATTGTACATTCAGTCATCTGCTGGCGTTCCTTTGTTTAATTCATTAACTTCCTTGACGAAAGGATTTGGTTCGGTTTCTAAAGAATTCGAAATAGTTATTAAAGACGTTCAAGGAGGAATGAGTTTCGCTGACTCGCTTGAAAAAAGCGCTTTAAAGAATCCATCAATCCACTACCGGCGCGTAATATGGCAGTTGTCCAACGCAGTAAAGGCAGGAGTAGAATTAACCAGCGTATTGAATTCAGTAGTTTCTAACTTGACTGAAGAACAAAAAATAGCTTTCAAAAAATTCGGCAGCCAATTATCCCCCCTAGCTTTAATGTACTTGTTGTTGACTATAATTGGCCCCACTCTTGGTTTAGTTTTCTTGATCGTTTTAGTTTCATTCGTTCCTATCTCTCTGAATGAATTCGTTTTAGCATTGATTTTGTTCTTCATGATTTTAATACAATTTTTCTTCATTGGATTAATTTCAAGCAGGCGTCCGAGCGTGTTGATTTAAAAGTGTTTATAGAAAAAACTTTCGCAAAATTGTTGAAAACGTCAGACCTAGAGATTAGTCCTAGGAAATTCACTATCAGGATCTTATCTTATAGTTTGTTGTTTGGAATAGCGTTATTCTTGTTCTTAGCTAGAGATTACCTTTTGCTTGCCGTGTTTGCTTTCTTGTTTGGATTGCTTTCCGTGCCTTTATTTTTCTTTTTCGTTTTGTCTTTAATTTCTTCTCGCCGAGCATTAGTAATAGAAGAATTACTTCCTGATTTCTTGTCTTTAATGGCAGCTAACATTCGTTCAGGATTGACTCCTGACAGAGCGTTGCTTTTATCTGCTAGAAAAGAATTCGGGCCACTAGCTAAAGAAATCGATCGAGCAGCAAAACAATCCTTGACCGGCGTTCCTTTAGACGAGTCACTCGCATCAATGACTAAACACGTTGACTCTAAAATCTTCGAAAAGACTATTTACTTGATTGTCGAAGGACTTCGTTCTGGAGGAGACTTGGATTCATTACTCGACCAAACTTCGTTTGACTTGAAGAGATTCGCTTCAGTACGAAAAGAAGTTCAAGCTACAGTAATGGTTTATGAAATCTTTATTTTCTTCGCGACTACGATTGGAGCGCCAGTATTGTACGGAATTTCCACTTTCTTAGTCCAAACCATTGGTCGCTTGCATGGCGCTACTGAAATACCTACTCAAGCAGTATCATTCACTCCTTTTTCCGCCAGCGTTTCTCAAGGAATTAATTTTTCACCCGATTTGCTAATATTGTTTTCAGTTGCTTCAATCTTTGTTACTACCTTATTCGGTTCAATGGCTATGGGCGTTATTCGTTCAGGCAAAAAAGTTGAAGGACTAAAATACTTCCCAATAATGCTCGTAATTGGCTTGCTATTATTTTTTGCAGTTAGGTTCTTGATGACTAGCTTCCTCGGAGGATTACTAGCATGAAGAAAGCACAAGCGTCAATGAAATTCTTGACGACCACCAAGAGGAGCGCCTCTCACTGGTCGACCCACTCCCCTAGGCGTGCACAAGCGTCAATGGAGTTTTTGACGATTTACGGATTCGCTTTTTTAGCGTTAATAGTAGTACTAGGCGCAATGTTTTACTTGGGCGTGTTTGATTTAAAATCCTTGCAAGGATCGACTCGAAAAGGATTCGCGAACGTTGTTCCTTTAGATTGGTCTCTTGATGTTAATGGAGAACTAGCTTTAAGCTTGAAAAACAATGCCGGAACTAAAATAAGAATCAATGAAATAAGCGGTAAAATAGACCAACAACAAGGCACTGCATCAACTAGTTTCTTACTATTACAAGGAGCTAAAGGCTTATTGGCCGTGAATGGAATGCCTCAGTTGAATTATAACGATTACTACGAAATGTCTTTGTTGATTAAATACGTCGACTTAGAAACTGGATACGATTACGTTGAATCTGGCTTCATTACTGGAAAAATAACCGGCAACGCAATAGTAAGCAATACTCCTACGCCCACTCCTACTACAACTCCTACTCCCACTGCTACGCCAACGCCTACACCAACTGCTACTCCTATTCCGGATACTACTCCGCCTGTAGTGTCGATTCAATCGCCTTCTGCGATTACTTATTTTGGCAGAATGATTTGGTTTAATGCTACTGCGAATGAATTAGTTTCGTCTTGTAGTGTAAGCATTGATTCTGGATCCAACCAATCGTTAACTAACTCAACTGGCAATTGGAATTCACTGTTTACGATTGGAGGAATTGGTTCGCATAATGTTGTCTTCTATTGTAATGACTTAGCTGGAAACACTGGTTCTGCTTCTAGGTCATTCAGCTTGCAAGGAATACCTGACTCTAAACTTGTCTTTGCAGGTTCAGATACTTCTGATGGAAGTTTTGCAGCTTCTAACTTGTGGACTATAGATAATAATCGAGATAATTATGCTGTTCCGAAAAATGCGGTAACCTTTGATGAGGGCGTTTATCAACAGTACGAGTTTAGTTATAACTTGCCGGCTGGCGCGGTAGTAATCAATTCAAGCGCTACTCTAGTTTACCAGAAAAACCACAACCAAATAGCTGAAGCCAAGCTAGAAGCATTTAAAGGAAGTAACTCGACTTGGTTGAATTACGCTATACCTTTACCAGTCTCAACTAATTCAGATGTTACTGTTACCGCTAACTTGAGTAAAAACTTTGATTACGCTGACTTCGCTTCAATTAGATTGCGCTTTTTAGCTCGTAATCCATCTAATACTAATCGTTTTACTAGAAACAATTTTGTTCAAGTCACGGTATGGTACTTTACTTCTTGAGTTTTTTCAAAAAGCTTCTTCCTCGCAAGCTTTTTAAATAACTATTCGGTTATCTTGATTAGAATATATACTTCGAATCTTGGAGGATTGATTTAAGAAATGTTGAGAAGAGGACAGTCTGCTTTAGAGTACTTAGTTACTTACGGTTGGGCTATTTTGGCCATCGTAATCGTAGCTGCTTTGTTATGGTATTTAGGAATATTCAACCCAGGAAACTTGGTTGGGTCAGGAAACTCTGCTAAAGGATTCACCTTTAACGTTTTAGACCAAAAATACAACGACACTACCTTAACCATGTCGTTCGGTAACACTGTAGGAAACACCATCAACATTACTTCAGTAACCGTATCTGGTGCTGGCGTAACAATAACTGACCGTGGTTATTCAGTATCAACTGGATTGGCTGCAGGAAGACAAGCAACAATGATATTAGACAGTGTTGCTGACTGTGGTGCTGCTGGAGATGCTTATAGTGACGTACAAGTAATCTTTACTTACGACAACCTAGCAACCGGAATCACTGGAAAAACTGATTCAGGAACCCTAGCAGGAAGATGCGCATAAGCACATTCTTTCCTTTTTTTTTTCCTTCTAATTTTTTTTTTTAAAACTTTTTTTCTAGCTCACGCACTGCATCAGAACCAATCCACCTAGCCGGCTTGCTGTCAGATTCTTTTAATTTCCTAGCTAGCTTAAGCGCTTTCTTGTTTAATTCAGGATTGCGTTTACCTATTTGTCGCAACGACCAATTCACTGCTTTCTTCACGAAATTTCGCTCATCACTTGACTCGCGTTCAATTAGTGGCAAGAAACTTTCAAACACGGTATTGCTAGCTTTCTTGTCATGCACTGCTAAACAAGCCATTAACGCAAAACCAGCTCGCTTCACGAATTCTTTCTTGCTTGAAGACCACTCTATTGCTTTTTCGTAAGCGAATGCTGTTTTATCGAACAAGTTTCCGCAAGCTTGGTCGCACAAGTCCCAAGAATTAAATTCCTCAACCCATTCCTCCATTTGCTTTTCGGTAACTTGTTTAGGGTCATCAATTAATGCAGCTAAGATCCTAGCTTCATGTATTTGCGTAGCCCACAACTCGGCTGCTAGAAGGTGCTGTCGCTTGTGCTTTTTAGCGATTTCTCTCAGTACTGGAATACTCACGCCTAGTGCGCTGGTTGGGTTAATGCCGAACCTAGCCATGCCTAAACGATTTTTTTCTGAAGCGTGTTTTTTTAATTCCAGAACAATTTCTCTCACATTCATTTGTAAATTACTTTAATTAACTACTAAATAGTTATTCTAGTAAAATGAACGAGTTTGTTGTTGATTCGAGTAAGGATGCAGTGATTATTTCAGCTCCCAAGCGTGCAAAGCGTCCTAAAATAACGCACGGAGAGAAAAAACCGAATCCGTTTGCTAAAGGAAACGAGAAAATGACTCCGGAAACAACGCATGCGTTGCCGAATGTAAAGAATTGGCGTGTGCGTTGTTTTGAGAACGCGTTTCCGATAGTTTCGCCTAAACAAAAAGCTTTCGGGCATCATGAAGTAATTGTTGAAACGCCCAAGGAAACAGAATTGTTTCAAGACTATTCGAAAGAACAATGTTTGCTAGTATTCAAAGCATGGAAGAATCGTTTCTCAGAGTTAAGTAAAAAGAAGGGAGTGCGAAGCGTGTTTTTGTTCAAGAATCACGGCAAGCTTGCTGGCGCTAGTATTCCTCACGAGCATTCTCAAATCATTGCATTGCCGTTTCTTCCTTCGTTAATTGAAAGCGAGTATGCTCATTTTGACTTGCATCCTGGTTTTTATGATTCTTTATTGAAGGATGCAGTTCTTGAAAACAAGTTTTTTGCGTTAGTTCCTGCCAAGTATGGTCGTTTTCCTCACGAGTTTTGGGTTATTTCCAAGAAAAAAAAGCGAAACTTGCTTGAATTAAGCGATGAAGAAGGACTAGCGTTAGTTCAATTGCTTCAAAAAGGAGTTTCCAAGCTGTGGAGTTTTTGCCAAGACTATATTTTTGCCTTCCATCAAAGAATTGACGGAGATTTTCGACTGCATGTAGAAGTATACCCACGCAGCAACGTGTGGGCTGGTTTAGAGTACGGTGCTGGAGTAATCGTGCGAAGCACTTCAACAAAACAAACGCGGAAGTTGTTAAAGTGAGTTTGTCTGACAAATCGTGTGTTCCTTGCAAAGTCGGCGCGCCGAAACTGTCTCTTTCTGAAGCTAAGGAATTGTTGAAGCAATTAAAGCCAGGCTGGAAGATAGAAGAAAAGAAAGACGTACTAGTTTTAGTTAACGAATTAGTTTTCGAAAACTTTGCTAAAGCTATTGTTTTCATTAATAACTTAGCTCTAGTTTGTGAAGAGCAAGGACACCACGCTAATTTTTATTTGCATGACTGGAACAAGTTAAAACTAGAGTTGTATACTCATAAAATCAACGGCTTGCATGAGAATGACTTTATTCTAGCTTCGAAAATAGACTCGTTATAAAAATTAAAAAAAGGAAGGAAAAAAGAAAGAGGTTTTTTTTTTAGTTTACGCGTAGCGTTACTTGTTTTGGACTACTACAAGCGCTTCCAGTGCAAGCATACACGTAGTAATTGTACGTTCCGCTTATAGTTGGCGCGTTCTTGTAGCAGAATCCTAACCCGTTAGAATTAAGTTGTCCAGAACAAATCGTTGTACCCGCGCAGTTTACTCCGTTCAATCCTTGAGTTGCGCAAACACGTATTCTCGTTCTAACGTTAGAGTCCCATGCTGCGTAGTAGATGTTTAGCTTACCTGGACTAACGCTTGAGGGGAATACTACTGCTTCATTTAATTTTGGTCCAGTTGGTGTAGGAGTTGGAGTCGCAGTAGGCGTTGGAGTTGGCGTAGCCGTTGGAATCGGAGTGGGTGTTGGAGTTGGTGTAGCCGTTGGAGTTGGAGTGGGTGTTGGGGTTAATTCTACGGTTAGAGTAACTGATTTGCCGTTAGAACAACTTGCAGGGTTTGCAGTGTTGCAAACAAATCCGTAGTAAGTGTATGTTCCTACGCTTAATGGTGCTTCGTCTGAACAACCTGCTTGTGTTCCTGTGGTTTGTGAAGATTCACATATTTGCACTGCATTGCATAAACCTGAACTGGTTACTGCGTTGCTTGAGCAAATTCTCAACAACTTGTTTTCGTTAGTTGATTGAGTCCATTGTGCTTGGTAGTTGACTGTTTCTCCAGTCTTAGCAGGGTTTGGCAATCCGGTTAGAGTGTTAATGCTTGGTTTTGGTATTGCTGTTGGCGTTGGAGTAGGTGTTGCAGTTGGGGTTGGTGTCGGTGTTGGAGTGGGTGTAGGCGTTGGGGTTGGTGTCGGAGTGGGTGTAGGCGTTGGAGTAGGTGCAGGATTTACTGTAAAGCTAACTAATCTTCCAGTAGAGCATTTACCTGGTTCTATTGAGTCACAAGCGAATGCATAGTAGTTGTAACTACCAGGGGTTGGCGCTGAAGCAGTGCATGATGATGGACTTGATGGCGAAGTAACTGTGCAAATATTCGTTCCAGCACATGACCCGCTTGGTATTACTGAGTTAGTTGAGCAAATCTTGAATACTACTCCGTTTCCTGAAGGGTTAGTCCATGAACCACTGAATTGAACGTTTTGTCCAGTAATTACTGGGTTTGGTTGAGCACTCGCGGTATTAACTGTTGGTGCTGGTACAGGAGTGGGTGTAGGAGTCGGGGTTGGCGTAGGTGTTGGAGTCGGAGTAGGTGTAGGCGTTGGAGTGGGTGTTCCGCCTGTAACTGGGCCGTCTAAATTTAGTGTGATTACTGCTTCTTGGTTGTTTATTGAATCTACTCTGAAACCCCAATTAGTTCTAGTATCGTAGTAAGTTTCTCCTGCTGCTAAGTAAGCATCATCGAAGGTGCTGGTAGATGGTTTCAAGTCTAGTAATGCTGGCTTGTGTTCTATAGAGTTAGAACCCGATCCAGAGCCGGTTAGTGTTCCGATTCTTAATTGTACTCCTGCTGGAACGCTTGAATCTCTTCCGCTAGGATACCTGTATTCTAAGTAGTATTTGTAGGTTGGAGAACTGCAGCCAGTGCAAGTCAATGTTTTTGGTATTTCTAGTATTTGAGTTCCTGTAGCAGCGTTTTCCATTTGCTTCAAGTTGTAGATGTTAGTTCCGCTTGCAGCAATTGCTTTGTTGCCTGCAGGCATCCATCCAATGTAGTACTTGTGTAAAGAATTGTAGTGTCTTGCTGAACCTGCGTTGCCCATAGTGTCAAATCTGTCGCCGTATTCTGTTCCGACAGTTCCTTGACCGTTTTGGAAGTTGTTTGAAGTCAAGCAAGTGTCAGTCATTGTTGAAGTTCCGCATTTGATTGCATTAGAGTGTTGGAATCCCATGTTGTGTCCTAACTCGTGTCCAGTTACGCCAAGGCTGACGCTTTTGATTATACTCATTCCCATTTCGCGAGTAGTATAACTTCCTACTGGTGCGTTGGTTAGTACGTTTCCTGTTCCGATAGATCCAATTCCTCCAACGTTGCATTGGTATTGGCCAGTGCCGTCACCAATTTTTCCTAAATATACTTGAATAAAGTCGTAATTGTTGAAGTTTATTCCTGCTGGAGCGTTCTTTCCTGAAACGTGGTAAATTCCGCTTCCTCCTGCTCCGCAAGTAAATACGTCTCCGACGGTTGCAGTGGGGTCACCGTAAATAGAATAGTATTTTGGCACTAGTGGTTCGTTCAAGTCGACTACTAATTGGTAAATGTCGCCTGATTCTAGTTTCATGTCTAGTTTGTCGTAAGAATTTTGCTTGAAGAAATCATTTAATTGAGTTCCTAAACTAGCTATTGAAGTAGGGTTAGTTATTTGAGTGTTGCCGGTAGTAGTAACGATTGCGCCTAGAATTCTGTTAGTGCCTGTAGTGTATGCGGTTGATGGTTTCGTTGCAAAACTCAAGTCTGGCTCGTTAGCGTACTTGTTTCTTCCTGTAATTCTGATTTGATTATTGGCGTTGCTTAATGCCATTACGTTTCCAACTAAAGTGCCTGAAACAGTTACTTCGTCATCATTGTCGAAAGGTAATTCTGCGTTAGGGTAATCATTCTTGTCTAAGTACATTGCTATAAAGAATCCTTGTGGGTAGTTTCCTTGTTGTTCAGTTGTTTGAAGAATTACTTCGCCAGTATCCATTACTATCGTTCGTCCTTTCAAAGTAGCTTGTTTTTCCATCCAAGCAGTTACTTGAGGCGGCAATTGGGATGTTTTAGTTGATGCGCGTAATCTGTTTAATAAATTAGCTGCCCTCTTGGGGTTCTTTTTCATTAATTCCTCTAATTTGTTAATTCGGTCTTGTGCCTTTCTTTTAAGTTCTTTAGCCATTTCAGTTTTTTGGCTAGATGGCGCAGTTACGTATGAATCAATACTTGTTGATAGTGTATTGTCTTGAGTAATAACTCTATTTTCTGCGGTTAACTCGTTAGTATAATCAACCGGCAAAACGTGTGCTTGCACGCTTAAAGCACCTAAAAACAATAACGCTACAGCTAGTAAGAATATTTTTTTCATTTAATGAATCCCCCTCGTCAAAATTATGATCAGAATTTTAACAGTTAAAAAATTAATAAAGCTTTCTTTAGTTTGTCGAGGTAAAAAAAAATTAAAAAGAGGAAAAAACGGGAAGAAGTTAGTTTACTTTCATTGTAATTGTTTTTGGACTACTGCAAGCGCTTCCAGTGCAAGCGTATGCATAGTACGTGTATGTTCCTGGAGTAGTTGGAGCAGTCTTGTAGCAGAATCCTAACCCGTTAGAATTAAGTTGTCCAGAACAAATCGTTGTACCCGCGCAGTTTACTCCGTTTAATACTGTTGAATCGCATACTTTGATTCTAGTTCTTCCGCTTGAAGTCCATGCTGCAGTTATAGCCGCTAGCCTTCCGCCTTGTATGTTGGTTGGGAAGACCATTGCTTCACTGATCGTTATAGTTGGCGTTGGAGTAGCTGTTGGCGTGGGTGTTGGAGTCGCAGTAGGCGTTGGGGTTGGAGTGGGTGTTGCGGTTGGAGTAGGATTTAGACCGTAACTAACAGTTATCGTGATTGTTTTAGCCGGAGTACAAGTTCCGCTTCCAGTTAAGCACGTAAATCCGTATCTAGTGTATGTTCCTTCGCTTAGTGAAGCCGTATCACTGCATGCTGCGATAGTGGATGTAGTAGCTCCGCTTTCACAAATGCTTGTTCCAGTACAACTTCCAGTTGAAGTTACGCTGTTGCTAGCGCATACTCTGAATACTTTAGCGTTGGTGTTAGTTTGAGTCCATTGTGCTTGGTAAATAATATTGCTTCCTGGTTTTACTGGGTTTGGTGATGGATTTGCTTGAGTTAAATCAAAACCAATTCCGCCGCTGCTTGAACCACTGTTTAATGATCCTGCTGGGCCTACTTTTACTACTGCTTGTCCGTTTGAAATACTTTCAACTAATACGTCTACTCCTGTAATCGTATCTCTGAATAATTGTCCAGCAGTGTATCCTTTTACTAAAAAGCTGTTTACGTCAATAGTGTCCGTGCTGGTTTCAGCCATTCCTCCATCATTTCCTGCATAAACGTATACTTTTCCATCGCTTCTATACTCGACGTAGTAGTAATGTCTTATTGAAGGGCAACTGCTTAGAGTGCATGGTATTTGTTTAGTTATTTTTACTACTTTATTCTCGCTAGTGCTTGTTGGAGTGTTTTGTATTGGGGTTAAAGTATATGATTGTACGCTAGTCGCTGAAGCTGAACCCATGTTACCGGTGTTCAAGTACTTTAAGTAAACTAGTTTAGAACCAAAATACGTTTGAGTTCCTTGAGCATCAGCAGTAAACGTTTGTTGATATCTTGAAGGACTGCTTGCTGGTGGAGAACCTGCTTCGCTAATGAAGCCAATTCCTACTCCTCCGCCTGGTTGTGCATTAGCTTGGTATATGCAATTAGCCGTTACTGGAGAGTCGGTGGTTGCGCCAGAACAAACTAGTCCGTGTGAGTGCCATAAACCAATTACGTGGCTGAATTCATGGTTCAACGTGTTTCCGCTTAATAATAAAGTATCTGCTCCGGTTATTGTTCCCATTTCGTAACCTCTGTCGGTTGAGGGGTTGATTATTTCGCTAGTTCCCCTGCTTCCGAATCCTGGTGCAGATGAACACTTGCTTCCGTCTGGATTGTTCCAGTAAGCATATGGAACGATTACTATTACGTGTTCGTACTCGCTTGCTTGTGTTGGAGTTAAGACGCCTGTCTTGAATGCTTGTGATGCGACGATTTGAGTAATTCCGTTAGCGCCTAGTGAACACCAGAATAATTCTCTCATTTTCTTGTCTAAATTATTCCAGCTGACGAATACTTGTGCAACGTTTTGGTATAAGGGTAAGTCTAAGTCTACGTTTACTGTTTTAATGTCTGTTGAAGGGTTGAATTCAATATTCATTTTGCCGTAACTGTAACCGGCGTAATTATTTTTAACCGTATTAATGGCGTTTTGAATTTGGGTTGTTGTCACTGAAGGAGCAGTCCCTTCAATATTTCCTAATAATACTAATACTTTCACGTTGCCTTGAGTGTAGCGTACACTCGGGCGAGTATTAGTGCTGGCATCTACCATTATGGGTAGTAATAATAAGGTAAATAAGACTAAAGCAACTAGTTTTCCATTCATTATAAAAGCTCCACCTCGATAAAAATATTCGAATAGGAGTAAGAACTAGAAACTTAAAAGCTTTTTGAAAAAAAAAATTAGAGGTAGGGTGAATTATTCTGCTTTCTTTTCTTCCTTGGCTTTTGGAGTAAAGCCTAAGTCTGCTAGGCTTTGGGATCCTTTTTCAGCAATGTTAGTGTTTATTTGAGCGGTTCTTTCGGATACAGTGTTTCCTGCAACGCTCTTTTTCCTGCGTTCTCCTTTGATTAAGTGTTTGATTCCTGGTCCGCCTGAAACCAATGCTTTAGTTTTGGAACTGCTAGCAATTTCTGCTCTCATTGGTGTTCCTTCAGTGTTTGAACCGCCGGTTATTTTTAGTTTGTAACCAGTCAAGCCAATGATTCCGCCTTCAATTACGTCGCCAATTTTCTTGCCTACTAGTTGGTTTTCTTTTCCTTTCTCTACTTCTTTCTGGAAAGTTTGTCCTTTCTCTGAAAATACAATCTTCAAAACTCAATCACCTATTAAATGTAAAAATTTTTGCTTAAAACAAGGAATAATATTTTTCGTTCAAGGCTTTTTAATTCCTTCTGTACGCTTAAAAACCGGTTGTTTTTCCGGTTATTGCCTTTATTTTCTTTAATAATTCTTTTTCGTCCTCGTTCAAGGACTGAGAGTATTTGCCTTCGAATGCTTTAAAGTCGTTTTTGTATAATACGGAGTACAATTCGTCTTTTTCTTTGATTTGTCGTCCATAGAATGGTTCGTTCATTGATATTGCGATTTGCATTCCTTTCTTGGCTTCTTGTAGGGTTTCTTTCTTGTCTTGAACGTTTTTTACTGTTCCGACTTCAGTTCCGTCTTCTTTGACTAGCTTGATGCCTGGCTTGATTTTTCCTTCAAGCACTTCAACTCCAAAAATCGCTGGATTGCTTGCGCGGAAGCACATTCCTGGAATTAATAGTATTTTGCATGGGTAATTCAAATTGGAGAATGCTTCTTTTTTTTCTTTGTCGAGCATTTCTTGCTTCCATTGCTTGTATCCTTCGATTAAGTTGTAAATTATTTTTTCATCAAACAATTTGACGTCTTCTTCTTCGGCTTTTGCTTTCGCTTCTTGAGGAACACTCAAGTGAAACGCGAAGACTACTCCCAACAAGGGATTTTTGGCTTTAATTGAAGCTGCTTTAATGACTTCACTAATGCTAGGATTGCCTATTCCTGCTACTTTAACTGGTATTCCTTCAGCTGTAAACAATTTTACTATCGCTTCCAAACTACCGAGCGTATCTGCTTTCACTATTACTCCGTCTTCTTCAGACTCGTGGACGATTTCTTTTACTTCTTCACTGATTTCTTTTAATTCATCCGCGTCATCGCCTTCAACTACTATTAGTGAAGAACCAGCGATTGCTTCGTCAGCGTGCTCGCAACTAATTTTTACTCCGCTAGCCGCGATAACGCTTTCTACTGGCAAGAATTTTTGCTTGGGATCACGCATGTCGTTCAACGGCTTTGGTTTGAGTAATGCTTTGACTTTAGAAACAACTGGCCCTGAAAAAGTAGCGAACGCTATACGATCGCCTTCCCTGATTACTCCGTCGTACAAAATCACGTCTAGTGTTTTTCCCAAACCGGTTTCTTCGCGTACTTCAAGAATGCTGGCTTTGCCGGTAGTGTTTTCGTGCAATTCAATCTTGTTTTGCAAGAATTTTTGAGCCAATCCGGACAAGAATACTAGTAATTCAGGCAGTCCTTCGCCGCTTTTGACCCAGTCCATGGA
>JABWCK010000053.1 GCA_013360305.1 Microcaldota archaeon | reverse complement strand
TTTCAGACCGCGAAACGCTAGTAACCGTTACTTTGACTAATAATGGCGATTCTAGTATTTTGGGAGTAAAACCAGTTGTTTCAGGTGCAGTAACTAATTCAGGCAGCGACAGGTTTGACTTGCCGCCTCACTCGAGCAAGACTGTTGTCTTGAGCTTGACTCCATTAGAGGATTCGGCTAGCGTGTCTTTCGAGAGCGCTAGTGGTGTTACAGCTTTCGCTGCAGCTGTTCCTTTTGAACGAACTCAAGCTTCAAGCACGCCTTGGATTGTTATTGCGTTAGTTGCTTTGTTTTTGGTTTTAGTGGCTTACTTTTTCTGGGTCAAACCACAAGAAAACAATTACTACTGATTCAAAATGAAATAGTTCACAAGGCAGAAACAAGCTTATAAAACCCCGATTTTAGGACAGTGTTTGGCTAGGAAACAATCATCGCACTTGGGTTTCTTAGCGGTACAAACATTTCGCCCGTGTTCAATTAACTCATAAGTCACGATATTCCATTCAGTTTCTGGAACTAGTTTCATTAAGTCGGCTTCAACTTTTTCAGGAGTTTTTCCATTACTTAAACCTAGCCTGTGAGACAAGCGGAAGACGTGAGTATCCACTGCAATGCCTTTATGCACTCCGAAAGCGTTTGATAAGACGATGTTGGCGGTCTTTCGGCCTACTCCGGGCAAGGTGACTAGTTCACTCATGGTTTGAGGCACTCTTTCATCAAAGTCTGAGACTAGTTTTTGGCCCATTTGTTTTAAGTGTTTAGCTTTGGATTTGTAAAAGCCGGTTGAAAAAATGAGTTTTTCTAGTTCTTTCAAGTCGGCTTCAGCGTAGTCGCGGGCGGTTTTGTATTCAGCAAATAGTTTTGGAGTCACTCGATTTACTTGAGCGTCAGTGCATTGTGCAGAAAGCATTACTGCTACTAGCAATTCTAAAGGATTGACGTGTGCTAACTGGATTCTTGTTTTCGGATAGTGTTTTTTTAATAGCCTAAAAATCTCATTCACAAAATATATTACAACTCTAGAGTTTAAAACATATTTTTCGTCATGAAGCGATGTAGTGAAAGTTTTTATTTGGTTTTCGAAGCAATGATTTTAGTTTAAAACCCAAAACAAGTTAAACCAGCCAGAATCTGGCTTGGTTTTTGAGTTAAGAGGTGTATTGTACAAATGGATGGAATGGCTAAGTACGGTCCATGGGCCTTTATGTTAGGTCTTGCGGTCGCAGTTATTTCAGGTTTCGTAAACCTAGGCAGCTGGGTTCCAATGTTATTGTTGGTTCTTGGTTTGATCGTTGGTTTATTGAACGTTAAGGACAAAGAAGTAATGATGTTCTTAGTAGCAGGAATTGCTTTAACTGTCGGATTAGGCAGCTTGGGAGTTCTTGCTGAAAGCATTGGTTATGGACTAGAATTGTTGGTTCCAATCTTCAACAACATCGCATTCTTTGTTGGACCAGCTATCGGCATTACTGCCTTGAAAGCCATAATCAGCATTACTAGGGATTAAAACCCTTTTTCTTCCCTTTTTCCCTAATTTTTTTAATGCTATTTGAATTATTTTCTATACTAGCCAGCTTCCTAGCTACTGCCTTGTTTTTGCACAAGCCTCGCTCGTTAATAGTTTTATTCGCATTAGCCGTACTATTATTCATATTACTCGGGCCGTTGTCAGTAATCGGCTTCTTAGCTGGAGGAATTGTTCGAATATGGCTAAAATAGCTTTTTTTGATATTGAAGGATGGGAAAAAACGTTTTTGAAGAAAAAACTAGTTAAGCACGAATTGTTGTTTTTCAAGGATTCTTTAACTGAAGAAAACGTTGGTTCATGCAAGGATTGTCAAGCAATCGGCGTGTTTATTTATTCTAAAATAAGCTCTAAAATACTTTCAAAGCTTCCGAAACTCAAGCTAGTTACTACTTTGTCTACTGGTTTTGACCACGTTGACTTGAAGACTTGCAAAAACAAGGGAATTAGCGTGTGCAACGTG
>JABWCK010000028.1 GCA_013360305.1 Microcaldota archaeon | reverse complement strand
CGATGAAGTTAAGGAAATGGTTTTTACGCCTACTAAGCCTGGAACTTACGTTTACAGGTGTGGGATGAATATGTTCAGAGGCAAGTTTGTTGTATCTTGAAGGTGGGTTTTAAATGGATTTAATTCAAGTATCTTTTTACGTTTTCAGCGCGATAGTAATCAGCTTGTCCGGGTATTACGCGTTCAGCAAGAAGGAAAAACTCGACCACATGTGCTGCATGATGGTTGGAATGATTTACTCTACGCTGGCGGGTTTTGCTTTCGGCACTTTATACGCTTTCTTTACAGGAGAATACTTAATGGCTAATATTATTGGCGTAATTGCGGGATTAATTGCGGCGGTTTTATTGAATATTCTTGCAGGAGTTGGCGACGAATTCGCTAGAATGGAAGGCGTAATGGGCGCGGCCATGGGCGGATTAATGGGCGCAATGCTTGGATTCATGATTCGCTTTGAAGACACTTCGCTTTTCTTAGCGTTTTACGTTGTATTATTAGTATTGTTGGCCGGCGAAGGAGCTTGGTTTATCTACAAGCATTCTAAGAAAAAAGACGCAGTTTGTTGTTAAAGGGTGATAAAATGAAAGTATCGTTTAATGTTAAGGGAATGCACTGCACTAATTGTGGCTTGAAAATAGAAAAATCCGTTAAGAACGTTAAAGGCGTTTCGAGCGTAGTAGTAAACTCGGTAAATAACACTGCTAGTGTTGATTATGACCCAAAACAAGCTAGTGTTAGCGAAATAAAAGAAGCAGTAAAAAAAGTAGGGTATGAGTTAGCTTGAAGATTAGGCTTTATGGCATGGAATCACAGCATTGCGTAATGCTGATTGAAAACGCTTTAAAGAAAACCAAGGGCGTTTCCAGTGTTAAGGTTTCTCTAGCTAATGAAACCGCTATAGTTGAAGGAACTGCTAGTTTTGATGACTTGAGAAATGCAATAGTTAATGCGGGTTATGATGCTGAACTAGTTGCCGATGATTTTATTGCGCCTATTATTGAAGATGAAGTAAAGAGTTATTGGAACAAGTTTTTGATTTCCGCAGTATTAAGTTTTCCTTTACTGCTAGTAATGGCTTCTGATTTTGGTTTGTTTGCTTTACCTGAAGAATTAATGCAGAGTTTAGGCTTAATCGAGTTGTTTTTAGTAATTCCTGTTTTGCTAGTTAATCGCGAAATTTTTGTTCGCGGAGTTAGAAGCGGCTTAAACCTAGCTCCAAACATGGATTCCTTAGTTACTTTAGGCGTCGGGTCAGCCGTGTTATATTCAATCGCGGTTGTTTTTGGTTATGCTGGACACTTGTATTTTGAAGCCGCAGCTATTATTTTGACTTTCATTGCTTTAGGCAAGTATTTAGAAGCACTAGCTAAGGGGCGAACGTCTCAAGCAATCAAGAAACTAATAGGCTTGCAGTCAAAAACCGCGTTAATAATTAGAAAAGGAAAAGAAATAGAAGTCTCAATTGAAGAAGTCGTTATTGGAGACTTGATTATCGTAAAACCTGGCGGAAAAATTCCCGTCGACGGAGTAGTAATAGATGGAGAAACTTATGTCGATGAATCAATGGTTACTGGAGAAAGCATTCCTGTAAAGAAAAAGAAAGGAAGCAACGTGATTGGCGCCACAATAAACCAGCAAGGAGCTATTCGCTTTAAAGCAACTAAAGTAGGCAAAGACACTTTGCTTTCTCAAATAATCAAGCTAGTTGAAGAAGCTCAAGCTTCAAAATCTCCAATTCAAGAACTAGTCGATAAAGTTTCCAGCGTATTCGTCCCTGCAGTGTTGGTTATTGCCGCAATTGCTTTCGTTTACTGGTTTTTAGTTGGGGCGGGTTTTGATTTTGCGTTGACTGCTTTCGTGTCCGTGTTGATAATCGCTTGTCCTTGCGCTTTGGGCTTGGCTACTCCGACTGCAATAATGGTCGGTACTGGTTTAGGCGCTGAAAATGGAATATTATTCAAGAATTCTGCTTCGCTTCAAAAAATGAAGTCAGTAAACGCGGTTATATTCGACAAGACCGGCACGCTTACTATAGGCAAACCAATTGTTACTAACCTTGTTTCCTTGAAAGGCATTAATGCTAATGAATTGCTTTCATTGGCGGCTAGTGTTGAACTTAATTCAGAACACCCGCTTGGAATTGCCATTGTCAACGAATCAAAAAAGAGAAAACTTGTTTTGAAAAAAACTAGTTCGTTTAAATCAATTACCGGCAAAGGAGTCTCAGCAAAGATTTCTAACAAACGAGTATTAGTAGGAAATGCTGCAGTAATGAGTGAAAACAAGATTTCTATTGCTTCTTTTTCTAAAGAAATCGAGAAACTAGAATCTCAAGCCAAGACGGTAATGATTATTGCCGTTGACGGCAAAGCAATAGGCTTGATCGCAGTAGCTGACGCTGTTAAAGAAACTTCAATTCAAGCGGTTTCAGAATTGAAAAAAATGGGTTTCAAAGTAGCAATGATTACTGGAGATAATGAAAGAACTGCTCACGCGATAGCAAAACAAGTGGGTATAGAAACTGTTTTTGCTAGAGTGCTGCCTGCAGACAAAGAGAAATACGTTGCTCAATTGCAAAAAGAAGGATTTAACGTAGCAATGGTTGGAGATGGAATAAACGATTCTCCTGCTTTAGCTAAAGCCGACGTTGGAATAGCAATCGGTTCAGGAACAGACATTGCAATAGAGACAGGCGAAGTTATTCTAGTAAAAAACGACTTGCGGGACGTTGTAAAAGCAATAAAACTAAGCGTTTTTGTCTTGAAAAAAATAAAACAAAACCTAGCATGGGCCTTCGTATTCAACATAATAGGAATCCCCTTAGCTGCAGGATTCTTTTACCCATTCACCGGATTACTGCTTAACCCCGCTATTGCTGGTGTAGCAATGGCTTTCTCAAGCGTCACTGTAACAACAAATAGTGCCTTAATGAAGAATTGGAAGCCTTGATTCTTAATCAGCTAGCTTTTTTTTCAACTCCGCGATTTCTTCATGAAGTTTTCTATTCTTCTTTAAAGGATCATCCATTGCTTGCTTTTCTAACTCGGCTAGCTTGTTCTTCAAACTAGACTTCTTGTGCGCCATATCCTGCTTAGACATACCCATGTGTAAAAAACCCACTCCTTTTTTTTTAAGTATTAGCTGCCTAGAGTTTAAAAAAAGACTTTTACCGCGAGTTAATATACTATTTAGGAATTTTATTTTATGGGTGAATTAGTTTTTTGGATTTGTTTTCAATCATTCTAAGCGTAGTCGTCTTAGCTTTGGTTTTGTTTTTCGTATTGGTTTACAATCACTTGATTACTGCTAGGAACAGCGTCGACCATTCCTGGTCTCAAATTGACGTTCAATTAAAAAAGAGAAGCGACTTGATTCCTAACTTGATTCAAATAGTTAAAAAATACTTGAAGCATGAAGAAAAAGTGTTCACTAAAGTAACTGAAGCAAGGTCTAAGTTGATTAATGCTGAAAAAATAGTTGAAAAAGCCAACGCCAACGAAGAATTAACTTCTTCTTTAAAAAAAGTGTTCGCTGTTGCTGAAGCTTACCCTAAACTACGCGCTACTGAAAACTTCAAGGAATTACAGTTAACTTTAAGCGCAGTTGAAGAAAAAATCGCTTACTCTCGCCAATTCTACAACGAAGCCGTATTGTATTATAACACGGCTATTCAATTGTTTCCCAACAACTTAATTGCTGGATTGCTTGGTTTTACTAGGCGAGAGTTTTTTGAAGCAACTGAAAGCGAGAAAAAATCTCCTAAAGCTAAATTCTAAGTATTAAATACTGTTTTTTACTTGATTACTTACGGAATTGAACAAGAAAATCTTGCTGGCATTGTTGCTATTAATTAGTTTCGCTAGCGCTAAGTCTTTTTACTTTGATTCAGTCCACGTTTCGTACGTAATTCAACCAAACGGCGTTATTGACGTAGAAGAAGAGTTGAATTTCGTTTTCAGCGGCAGTTTTTCCTACGCTTATAGGTATTGGGACCTTACTGGCGTTTCGGTATCCAACATTCATGTTTTTGAAAAACAAAACGCGTTAAACGAGTTGCCTTTCGATCAAGCTGGAAACAAAATAACTTGGCACTACGAAGCAGTTAATGAAAAAAAGACTTTTGTTTTAAAATACCAATTAACAAACGCTGTTTCCGAGTATGACGACTTGAGCGAGTTTTACTGGAAAGTATGGCCTCAAGACTGGGATGCTAGCATTCAAGATTTTCAAGCAATAATTACTTTCCCTCAATCATTAAACAATCCAAAAATTTGGGTTCACCCCAAGCTTGACGGAGAATGGGTTCAGGATCGCGAGAAAATAACTCTTGACTTTAGGAATGTTCCTGCTGAAACTTTCGTTGAAGCAAGAATATTATTCGACAAGAACGTTTTAACCGGGAATCCTAAGTACGTTCAAGTAAAACAAGGCAGCATATTGCAACAAATAGAAAGCCAAGAATCAACTCTTTACTGGCTTAACGAATTCTTGACTTATTATCCTTACTTGGTTTTGTTAGTTTTAATCGTTTTTTTCTATAAGTATTATACTGAATTCGGCAAGGAACCAATCGTTGAAAGACAATTCGCTGGAGTTGACACAGTCTTCGATGACAAGCCTTTCGTTGTTGACTACTTAGTAAACCATGAGTCTACCAACAAGGGCATTACTGCTACTTTGCTGGACTTGGTTTCTAGAAAAATCGTTTCAGTCAGGCAAATTAAGAGAAAAACCTTTTTAGGTTCTACTAGTGATTTTGAATTAATTATTTCAAACGAGAAAAAATGGCCTAAACTAGCCTTGCCTGAAGAAAAACTCTTAGACTTCTTAAAATCAAACGGAAAAATCGTTGACGGCGCTACTAGCGTTACTTTGCACGAGTTGAAGACTAATTCAATGAAGCGATTAACTCCCTTTAGTAATGAATGGATTGAGAGCGTGAAGAAAGAACTCAAAAACTCTAGCGATTTAATAGACAATACTGGAAACGATAAATTCCTTAAAGTAATTCTAGCTTGCTTTGGTTTTACTTTCTTGTTGGCTTTCGTTTACTTTTTTTCAAACACTACCGGCTTGTACGGCAACGCCGCGTTAGCTATTTTTGGCTCGTTCTTTTTGTTGAGTTTTGCTTTGCTAGTGCCTTTCGTTTTCAGGAAAACTCTAGCGAGACGCACTCAATTAGGCGCTGAAAAATACGCTAAATGGACGGCTTTCAAAGACTACTTGAACATGTATCCAACGTTCAAGAAAAAAGAAGTCACTCAAATCGAGTTGTATGAAAAATACTTGGTTTACGCTACTGTTTTAGGCAACGCTGAGAAAGTAATAAACTCGTTCAAAACCGCGTTCACTGAAAAACAAGCACAAACAAGCAACGTGTATCCATTAATGGCTTACTCTAGTTTTAACTCGTTTAATTCAGCTTTCTCCACCTCTGCTTCCAGCTCGTTTTCAAGCGGAAGCTCCAGCTCCGGCGGAGGCGGTGGAGGAGGAGGCGGTGGCGGCGGAGCAGGCTAAACCTAAAATGCGGCGACCGTATCAAGAGACTACACCTCTATTTTCCCTTACTTAATTTTACCTAATTCGGCACAATTATGCAATCTCTTTCAGAAGGCATAATTGCTTTGAGAACAGTGTACTAATTGAGCTATTTAAACCCTGTTATCACTAATGATTTTAAGGTGAGTTTTTCTGTCAAAATCTTGTTCTAAAAATGGTTGTAGG
Source organism: Microcaldota archaeon (assembly GCA_013360305.1). Taxonomy (GTDB): domain Archaea; phylum Micrarchaeota; class Micrarchaeia; order Norongarragalinales; family Norongarragalinaceae; genus JABWCK01. The sequence continues at coordinate 5,807 of JABWCK010000028.1, read as the reverse complement.
AACTATCGTAATTTAGTTAACTGTTGGTACTGTCGTCGTCTATTTTGTCAAAAACACAAGCGGGCTTATCCTCCTTCTACTGCGTTTAGTGGGGATTCTAATCCACATACGGGTCATGCTTGTCCGGACATTGTTGATGTTTTAGAAAAACGTAAAGAAGTGGAATCTAATAAAGAAAATTATGCTTTAAATTTATTGTTAAGTAAACCTACTTATAATTCTCAATCTTATCGAGAATCTAGATCCCATTATACTAAATCAAGTGTTAGAATTCCGAGAATTCGAATACCTTGGAAAAACCTTATTTTGTTATTAATACTGGTTATTTCGGTTTTTTGGTATTCGCAAAATAAAGATCAAGTTACGAGTTTTCAAAATTCTCTTAATCTTAAGATTCAACAATGGCAGCAAGCTCAAGCGATTGAGGCACAAAAACAAACAGAAAAAGCGCTTTTAGCTGAAAGCATCAATTCCAAAACTCAGTCACAAAATGCTTTTAATTATGTCAATCAATTAAGAGGTCAAAATGGTTTACAACCGTTAACTTGGGATGAAAAAGCTTACGAACTAGCAGTATTTAGGTCGAAAGATATGCATGAACGGAGTTATTTTGATCATGTTACGCCCGAAGGAAAATGTGCAGAACACTATGCCGGACAATTTGGAATTAACTATGGAAATAGCATTGCTGAAAATATTTATGGTTATGAAGATAGCTATGGTCGGAGTGCTCAAGCAAATGACGCAATAGATAGTTGGATGGATAGTCGCGGTCACCGTTATGCATTACTTCGACCATCTTACTTGGGTGCGGCTATTGGCTGTTACAGATCTAAATGCACGTTTGTAGGAATCAGTACTGAAAACTTTGTGTGTGCGACTGGTGCAGAAGGTTTAGCTTACTGGAATACTGTGCCAAAACAACCTGGAGAAAAATAATTATGAAGTTTAATATTTATTTGAAAAAGTTTGGAAAAATGATACGACTATATAGAATAGAACGTAAAAAAAGTGGATTGTATGTTATACCTGGAGGGGTGTTTGGCAAAAGTTATATCTCTTATCATGAGGATGGGAAATCGTGGAATAGACTTCAAGGTAAGATAATCACAAAATTTAAAGGAACCCCTTTGAGTCAAATAATTGATGAAGTTACAATTTTAAATGGCCCTCATAGTATTAACGCACCTTTTCCTTGGGATAAAGATGAGGCGGATGTAAAAATAAGTCCTGAGGATATTGTGATAGAAAAAAGTGGCGTTTTTTTTATTGAAGTAGTTTCGTAAATCTACTTCCTCAACTTTCAACCCTAGTGCGGTTAGTTGTTTAATGTCGTCTTGATTATCTTTTTCTCGTCTTTTCAAATCCGTAGTAAAATCTAAAGCGTTAGGGATATACCCTATTTTTTTATTTTCATGAGTTAGTTCTTTTAGTCTTTTTGTTTCATTACCTAGCTTGTAAGACGACAAGTAATATTTCATTATGATATCAATGAAAATTACGAATTTATATTGAATGTTTTACCTGAAAGTTAGGGAATACAGGCAGGGCATCTATGCGGCGACCGGGAATCGAACCCGGGCCTTAAGCTTGGGAAGCTTACATCTTACCATTGGACAATCGCCGCGAAACTTTTTAGAAAAAAGTTTCAACAAAAACTCGTTATTTTTTGATCAAACTTTTCGAAAAAGTTTGGTTTTGTCGAATTATAGTCTTGTTGGTTTGTGTTTAAGTCTTTTTTTCTCTCATTTTTTTTATGAAGAAGTTGCTTTTAGTTTTAATATTTTTGTTAGCGGCTAGCGTAGTAGTTGGGTTTCAGTTTTTTCAACTAAAAACAGATTGTTTTGTAGAACCGGTTTTTTCGCCTGGGAGTGAGGCACAGTTGAAAGCGTTTTTGTATTCGGCTAAGGAACGTGTGGATGTTGAGTTGTACCAGTTTTCTAATCAGGAGTTAAAGCAAGTTTTAAGCGACTTAGTAGAGTCTGGGGTTAAGGTTAGGGTGATTCTTGAACCCCGAGTTGAGTCGAATGAGGAGACGGCTCGTTTTTTGAGGAATAGTGGGGTTGAAGTAAAGTGGGCGAGTCAGTCTTTTACTAATACTCATTCTAAGACTGCTGTTGTTGATGGAAACAAGGTTTTAGTGGGTAGTATTAATTGGAGTGTTAGGGCGTTAAATTCTAATAGAGAGTCGGCCGTAATTATTGAGTGTAGTAGTGTTGCGGGAGAGTTTGAGGAAGTGTTTGAGGCTGACTGGTTTGTTGCGAGTTGAAGTTGTTGAAGGTGGAAAAAAGCATGTCAAGGAATTGTTTTTGTTAACTGAAGAGTTTTTTCCTTACATTCAACCTAGTGAGGAATTAATTCTAGACCGAATGAATTCGGGTAGTGTTTCTTATTTTGTGGCTTTATTTGAAGGCAAAGTGGTTGGTTTTGTTGACGTTGAGTTTAACGACTCGAGTGTTTTCGACGAGTTGCATAAGCCTGTTGTTGTGGAAAAAGGAGTTCAAGCAAAAATTCTTGGTTTAGCCGTAAAAAAAGACTTTCAAAAGAAAGGAATTGGTTCGCTTCTTTTAAAAAAAGCGTTGAGTTTTTCTAAAGAAAAACAAGCGTCTAGCGTGGTAATGTTAGTAAAGGAATCAAATAAGATCGCTCAAAAATTGTATGAGCGTTTTGGTTTTTCCAAGAAAGGAGTCTTACAAAGAGAATTAGATGGTGAGCGAGTCTTGTTGTTTTCTAAATCGTTTTCAAACTAGTTCGAAACTAATTTTTTCGCCTTTAGAATTAAACGCGTTAGTGTCTTGAATCCTGTACGGGTTTGAAGCAATGAAGTGAAATCGCGCAGTTCTTGAAAACATTTGCAAGTCAGCGTTTGAGGGGTACGCGGTATTAGGGTATGGGTGCGAGTGGAATGAAGCGATTTCGTTGCCTCCTACGGGTATAAAGTAAGGACTGTATGAACTGGATTCTTTGTCGTAGCTAGCGAATGGAGTCAAGATTACTTCAGTAATCAGCCAGTCTTCTCCTTGTTTGTCTCCGCGCAGCAAGCAAATAAACTCGTTTGGGTGAGTTTCTTTAGCTCCTTGCAATGCTGAAAGCAGGGCTTGTCTAGTGATTTTAAGCATGTCTTAAGTGTTTTGTTTTTGTTTGTTTTTAATCTCGTGTTTTAATTAACTTGTTTAACTATAGTATTGTATAGGTGTTTCTGTATTGGCGAGTGAAGATTTTATTAGTCAAGGATGTAAGGCGTTAAAGATTGAGCACAAGTTTACTGAAGAAGACTTGATTGCTTTAAAAAAGTCTCATAACTCGGTTATTTTAGCGTTGTTAGGTAACGATTTTAGGTTGTATCAACTAGCTTCTAGGGGTAAGTACAACTTGCCTATGGTTAAGTCTACTATTGAAGATAGTTTAAAATCTGCTAGCGAGAAGGAACCTTACGAGTTGGCTTTAGAGTTGAATAACAACTTGTTTGAAGCAGCTGCTGCCATCAAGGACTTGAGTTCTAGGCGAAATTATTAATTTTTTACTTAATTTATTGTTTACATGGTTTTACGCAGGCAACCTAGTGAAAAAGAAATAATTGAGTATAACTTGAATTTTTTCAGGCTTTACTATGGGTTGTCTTTAGAAGAATTGAATTCTTTTAGAGAAAAATATGATGACCGTTTGCTATCTGTTTTAGGTAGTAATGAAGTCATTTCTCGCGCTCACGGACAAGTTCCGTTAAGACGACTTAAGTTAGGAATTGAAAGGCTTAAGGAAAGACACGAGAAAATCGAAAACCCTCCTTATTTTAATATAGTAATGGCTAGGCATTTTGGTTATGCTTTAAGAAACTTTGATTCACTAGTTCAAGTAATTAGTGAAGGAAAACGAGCGTATACTTACAAACTCCTGCAAAAATGATTTTTTTGCTTTTTTGTTGAAACTTTTTTCTAAAAAGTTTCTTTTATTAAGTTTTTTTGATTAACTTTTTTCGGTAAAAAATTTTAAATGGATTTAGAAACGCGTTTTTCGCTTGTTAAGGGTATTAGCCAGGAAATAGTTACTGAAGAAGAGCTTCGTTCACTCTTGGAAACTAACAATCATCCTTTAGCATATGATGGGTTTGAACCGTCTGGCTTGGCACACTTGCCTTTAGGAGTATACCGGCCTTTATTGCTGAAAGACTTACTCAAAGCAGGATTCAAGTTTAACTTATTATTAGCGGATACGTTTGGTTGGATTAATGAGAAGGCGGGCGGTTCTTTAGAAAACGCGCGAGTTTTAGGCGATTATTACTTGGAAGTTTGGAAGGCTGCGGGTTTGGACTTAAGCAAAGTCAAGATTTTGTGGCATTCTGATTTTATTGGAGATAAAGAATACTGGAAGCTAGTGTTGCAAGTCGCTCGAAATCATAATGAAAAGCGAACAAAGCGTTGCTTGGCAATAGCTGGTCGAAGCGAGGATGCTTCTTTAACTGCGGCTCAATTGTTTTATCCTTCAATGCAAGTAGCTGATGTTTTTTACCAGGAAGTGGATGTTACTCAATTAGGAATGGATCAAAGAAAGGCTAACATGCTTGCGCGTGAAATAGCTCCTTCTTTAAAGAGGAAACCGCCGGTGGTAGTGAGTCATAAAATGTTGCTTGGCTTGCAAGGTGGTTCTGCTTCTGCTAGTGACGAGTTTACTGACAAAATGAGCAAGTCCAAGCCTAATTCGAGTATTTTTGTGCATGACTCGCTTGATGAAATAAAGAAAAAAATGAACAAAGCTTATTGCCCGGAGAAAACCATCGAAGGCAATCCTATACTAGAATACGCTAAGGAAATAATTTTCAGAGCGAGAAAAGACTTTATTATTGATAGGCCTGAAAAATTCGGCGGCCGGCTGGAATTCGAGTCTTACAAAGAGTTAGAACACGCTTTCGGTGAGGGAAAAATTCACCCAATGGATTTAAAGAACGCTACTGCAAGCCACTTGGATGAAGTTATTTCTCCAATCCGCGAACATTTCGAGACTTCGTCAGGAAAGAAATTGTTAGAAAAAGTAAAAGAAATTCAAATAACTCGATAGATACGTTTAAAAACCTCATCGTTTTACTTTTTTAATTATCGAGGAGGAGTGTGTTTTGATGCGGTTGCGTAATTTAGTTTTAGGTTTGTCTTTTCTAGTTTTTTTGAGTGCTTTTTCTAACGCTGCTGATTTGACTGCTCCTTATGTTAATTCGTCTAATACTACTACTGCTGGGTTAACTGCTAATATTACTATTAACTTTACTTTGCCTAGTACTGCTAATTATTCTAATATTTCTATTGAATTCCCGTCTAGTTTTGATGTGTCTAACGCTAGGATTCAAAACGTTACTGCTATTACGGATGCTACTGTTTTAGCGGGTGATTACAATGGTCAAGTAAATGGCCAAAATGTTTCGTTCATAATTCAAAACTTGGCTAATATTACTGGCGCTATTTCGTTGAATGTTTCTAGGGTAGTATTGCCTTCATTGGCTACGAGTTACTCGTTTACTATTTACGCTGTTGAAAATACTAGCGTAATGAATGACGGACCAACTTCTACGTTAAACAGTCTCACGGTGACTGCAGCTAACATAGTTAACGTTACGACTTACGTTGCTAACGTTTCTCCAAACTATAGTTTGTCAACTCCAGTTGGAAGCGTATTCTTCATAGCTGCATTTGGTCAAGACTCGTTTGGTAACGTGAATATTACTCAAGGATTCAATTTCTTGAACAACAATAGTGCTGCAGATTCTGCTGGAAACATTTTAAGCAGTGGTAATGGCACTAGTTACATGATTTTCAACGCTA
>JABWCK010000027.1 GCA_013360305.1 Microcaldota archaeon | reverse complement strand
GAATAAAATACTCCGTCGCACAACTTTAATTCTGTTTTTTGAAGAGTAAAATCTTCCTCAATCGATAAGTATATTTCTGGATTCAAGCAAGAATCATCAACTGGTTGAGTTGAAACAATTGGAGTTGGCTGAATAGTTGCAAAAACAGTGGCTTGAATACTAGGCTCGGGCAAGTTAATTGGCTTAGTGCAGCCTAACAACAATACTGAAGCAAGTAATAGAAAGAATGCTTTTTTCACGAAAAACATTAATCAATTGTTGAATAAAAACTATCTTTTCACGCCTATTTTGACTTGGCATTCTTCACAGTAAACGATTTTGGCAGTGTAATACAACGAAACCAGTAATACTAAGACAGCAATTAAGAAGAACCAGGTTTGGTTTGTTGCTACAAAAAAGGCTGCACTGCTTAAGCCAAAAAATGCTACGATGAACGGAGAACAACAAGCCGTCGCAATTATTCCGGATAGCAGCGAGGCAAACAATCCAGCTTCTGCTCGCTTCTTTATCTTGCCTAAACCATAGTTTTTGATTACATAGGCTTGAATAGTTAAAATTAGTGCAGTCAATAAAGAAAGTAAAAATACGAAAAGCTTAGTGTAATCCGAAACACTGAAGAACCAGCTGTTAAAAGATTGGCCTGGAATGCTTGTCAAGTATACAAAAAAATAAGCTACTCCAAAAAACAGTAAAGCGAAAACTAGCTTGAACAATCGAGTTTTCAAAACCTTCTTTACTGCAGTTATAGTAGATGAAATCATTTATAAAAAATAAGGAAGAAAAATTTCCTTTAGTTCAATTGAGCGTCGATTACTTGTCTGAATGCTTCAATTGGTTGGGCTCCAGAGAACAATACTCCATTAATAATGAATCCCGGAGTTCCTTGAATTCCAGCATCTACGCCCGCATTAAAGTTTGCGGTAACTTCAGAAGCATATTTTCCAGAATCAATACACGCATTCAATTCGTCAGTATTTATTCCATCGACGCCGGCAATCCATTTCTTGACGTCTTCAATTTTATAGTCAACAGTTTGAACGGGATCCATTTGGTTTTGTCCTTCAAAAACTGCGTCATGAGCTTCCCAGTATTTTCCCTGTTCTCCTGCACAACGAACCGCATTAGCTGAAGGAACAGCCATTGGATGGAAACTTAAAGGAAAATCTAACCAAGCAATTTTTACTTTTCCCGATTCAACGTATTCACTCAAGATTTGTTTAGCAGCAGTATTAAAATGCCTCCTGCAGAATGGGCATTGGTAGTCTGAAAATTCTAGAATAGTTACTTTAGCATCTTCATCGCCAAGAGTCGCGGCTGCTTGAGCGTATAATGCTTCCACTTGAGCTGCTGAAAGCACTTCAGGAACGTCAGGTTCTTGAATCGGAGTTGGAGTCGCTTGAACTTGATTCGGAGCTGCGTTGAGCGATAAGCCAGACAAGCTTGTTGCTACGTTATTAGCTGAGAAAAAAACTACTCCAGATAACAATAGTGTTGAAAATAATATTGAACCGGCTAAAATCATTATCGACGAATTTGATTCTTCTTTATCTGACAAAATAAACCACCCCAATCTTTTTGCTCTTGCAAAAAGCATTGACTAAAAAAAACTTGATTAAACTATTATTAATAATAGAATCAATAAAACAAACCTGTTTTTGATTAATTAAGTTTTGTTTTACTTCAATTTTTTCATTTCACACAAAGAACTGTTTTAAAAATAATTTAACCAATTAAATAATAATTAAAATGAAATTTGTCATGGTTGCAGTAATAGGCGAAGATTCTGACGCAGAAGAATACTTGTACAAGGGGCTAAAAGAATTTCCTACTAACCGAATAATATTGATTACTGAAGAGAAACACTTAAACAAGACTAAGAAAATCAAGGAAAAATTAGACAAAACAATGAACGCAGAAATAGAAACAATCCCGGATGCTAGACTGGAAACGGTTTTCCAAACTATTTACAAACTAAAACAAAACAACAAGCAAGCTCATTTGATTTTGAATATTGAAACGGATTATGAAACTAGCTGTATTGCTTTGAGTGCGTCATTTGTTAACGGAGTTCAAGCAATTGGTTTCAGCAAAGGCGAAATAATAGCTTACCCGATAATGAAGTTTTCCTATTATTCTGCATTGAGTGATAAAAAACTCAAATTGCTCGAAACTATTTACAAAAACAAGATCGAATCATTTGAGCAATTAAGCAAGCTGGCAGGAATAAGCTTGCCTCTAGTTACGTATCATGTTAGAGGCAGCAAGAATGCTTCAGGACTAGAACAATTAGGATTGGTTGAAACTAGTTTAGAAAAACAAAAAATAAGCGTTTCACTAACGTCACTAGGAAAATTAATAATCAAGGGATATATCGAAGTAGAATGCAATGACCCCCAATGTGAAAAAAAGAGAAACGCGACCAAACTTTAAATATCTAGTAAAACTCGCACTAGCCAGCCGTCTCTAGTTTTCTTTACTATTGTTTCATGGTGAGTTACTGCTTTTACATGCAATTCTCCTGCCTCGGGAGTCATTTTACAGCCCAACGCAGTGCCAGTCAATGAAATTTTTTCGCCATCGATTTTTTCAACCTTGAATTCTTTGAAGAATAATTCTCGAGCATCACTTTCAGCAACTAACGCGTCCAAAACTAGCGAAACTAACTCTTCCAAGCTAGAAGCTTTGACTTTAATCTTTACTTTTTTTGCTGAAGACAACAATTTTTGATTAGCCGTTAGCGAAAACAAGCCTTTAGCACAGTTCTCTATAGCCTTCTTTAAAGTAAGTCCTCTAGCTTCAATAATCAAGTCTGCAGTGTGATCTTTGTAAACAAATTTTTTCATTTTTTACCAACCAAAAACCAATATAACGGAACAAGCAACACGTGGCTAACTAATCCATAAACTACAACGTAACCCGCAGTAGTAGCATTCAAGAAAACTAAAGCTAGTGCAGAGCCTAAAGCAGTACTCTTAATGGATGCCGTTAAAGCAAAAGCAATTTTTTCTTTCTTGAACGAGCCAATAATTGAACCCAAAAAAGCCATTATTAAAGTAAAGAATGCGGAAGCAGCTATAAAATTAATCAAAACAAGCCAGTCAGTCAGCAACGGAATTGCTTCAACACTCAAACCCCAGCTCAACAACAACAATAACGCAAAAACTATTTTGGAATAATTAGTCTTAATGTGCGAAAATACGTCGAATTCCTTAAACAAGCGAGAGAAAAACATTGGGGCAACAATTACTACAATTAAGGAATAAGCTAGGCTTAATACTTCGATTGAAACGAATTCTCCGTAAAACGCAAACAACAATAATGGAGCAAAGAAAGGCACTAAAGAAAAAGATAACAACGTTAACCCCATTGCTTCGTCAACTTCTCCGTGAAACTCCCGAGTAAGCAAAGTAGTAATAGCAGCAGTGGGCATTACCGCCACTATGAATAAAGCTAGAGCTTGTTCTTTAGGCAGGATAGAACCAAGAATAAACGCTACTCCTGATGACAAAAAAAAGTCAACAAACAAGTTTTTAGCAACCTTGCGCTTGTTGGATGCGAAAACAATCAATTCGTGCACGTTTATTCTTGAAAAAGAAAACAAGTTGATAATGCCGATTAAAACCAACGCGTAAGGAACGATAACCAAACCAACTTGAGGTATGAAGAAGGCTAGAATTATTCCTAAAACAATTGCTAGCAAAGAGTGAGGCAAGTGAAGCATTTTAATCTAAAGAAATAAAGTATTCTTGCATACTTAAGCTTTAACAGGTGAAATAAAAAAAATGATGCCAGGAATGAATCCCAAGCAAATGGCTTCAATGATGAAGCAAATGGGAATAGACGTTAAAGAAATAGACGCAGCAAAAGTAGTAATCGAGAAAAAAGACGGAAGCGTCATCTTGATAGAAAATCCATCAGTTCAACAAATCTCAATGAAGGGCGATAAAAGCTTTCAAGTAGCGGGAGAAATAGTTGAAGAAGCAACCAGCGCAAAAAAGGAAGAAAGTGATGTTGAAATAATCATGAAGGAATGCTCTTGCACTCAACAAGAAGCTGAAAACGCTTTAGCTGAAGCAAACGGCGACTTGGCTGAAGCAATCTTGAAACTAAGCGGTGAATAAAAACACCGGAACACACGCCGAAAAACTCTTTTATACTATTAACCGGATAAAAATTACGGTGATGTAGAAATGGATAGCGTAGTACACTTTGAGGTTCCTACTCGCGACTTGAATAGAGCTAAAAAGTTTTATGAAGCAGTGTTTAACTGGCAGTTGCAGGACATTCCAGAAATGAATTACACTATTGCTCGAACTACTGAAGTTGACTCTAATCAAATGCCTTTGAAGTCTGGAGCAATAAACGGCGGAATGGTTAAAGATGACCCAGTAGTAGGCACAGTCATCGTAATGGATGTTCAAAACATTGATGACTCAATCGAGAAAATCAAAGCCAACGGGGGAACCATGTTGATGGAGAAAACAACCGTAGGCGATATGGGATTGTATGCTAGAGCAAAAGACACTGAAGGCAACATTATCGGCGTCTGGCAAGCTTTAAAGAAATAATTTTCTTTCCTCTTTTTTTTAAACGAATTTTAATAATAACTCATGAGAGTTAAAGTAGTTCTGCAAGTAAACTATTCCTATTACTAGCATTCCTAGTGCAAAAACTAAAAGGAAGAAGGAACGAGAATTCATCTTACGGCCTCTATTGGAATTCCCTCATAGTAAGGGTATTTTTGTAATTCCCCTATTTTAATTGAGTTTAATTCGCTTAATGAATTCAAGTCATTTGCTTTCAAGAATTCAGTCGATAGAGTGTACAAGACGTCGTTTATATACGCAGAGCGAGTTACTTGGTTTCCTCCCCAGTAATAACCTGACTTCTTTAAGTCTTCAGGATTCGAGTGAGAAATTTTACCCTTCAACTCGAATGATTCGCCTACATTAAAGACGTAAGCGCCTTGGAATACGTATTCACCATACACGTGGTCAGGTACTCCGTTAGGGTACTTTGATTCATCAACTTGAGCTTCGACTACAGGAAGCACTAGCAAGTTTCTTGAAGCGTCATACAAGAATGCCTTGTGTTCGTATAACGCGATCGAATCACTGCCAGCGTCACCAATATCGATTGTTGACAATTCTTTTGGTGAAGAAACATCTGAAACGTCAAACAATGACAATTTTACGCCAGTTGGGAAAGCAAGTTCTTGGTTTCCTTGTTTGAAGTTTATCACGTTTTTACCTAAACCAATAACTTTATTGCCTCCAATCGGATGCAAGTAAGTCGAGTATCCAGGAATCTTTAATTGGCCTAAGATTTTTGGACTAGTTGGTTGGCTTAAATCAACTACAAAGAATGGATCTATTTGCTTGAAAGTAACTAAGTATGCACGATCTCCAGCAAACCTAGCAGAGTAAATCGTTTCTCCCGGAGCGATTCCATCAATGCTTCCAACTTGGTTCAAGCTTGAATCTAGTACGAAGACGTGGTTTTTAGTTTCCCAATCGCCACGGAAGCTGACTTGTTGGCTAGTCGTCGTAGCTAGTCGCAAATAACCATTGTACTCATCCATAGCAAATTGATTAAGCAGCCTACCAGGCACGCGTCCTTTTCCCAAGTAATTTACTTGGTCACCTACTGAAAAAGCATGTACGATTGTTTCCTCGTTGTAGGAAACAGGCCTGCTCTTGGCGGCAAGTAAGGCATTCAAAGACTCGAATACGCTCTTTTGTTCTGACTCGCTTAATGACTCAATCAATCTTCGAGCTTGGTCTACTTTCAAGGATTCTTTTCTCCAATCACTAATGTCTGATTCGTCAATGGCTCGGATTTTTTGTTCAAAAAACTCGCTTCGGTAAGGAGTTATGACACTTTGGTATTCAGACCAAGACAAGTCGTATGGGTCATTATAGTTGTAAATAGTTTGGCTTACAAACAATTTTCCTTCTTTTGAAACGAAAATGTTTTCAGCTCCACCAGCTAACAATACTTTTCTAGCTATTTCTTTTGATTGAGATACATCAATGCTTAAGACAGTCAAGAAAGCATAATTGTCGCTAGGATAGTCGAAATAACTAATGCTAGTTGCAGGAACTTCTTTTGCTACTCCGTCTTCAGCGTATAAAGGTAATGGTCCGCCAGCGTAAGCGTAGTCAGAATAAACTACTATTAATTTACCGTCAATCAATCTAGCTTGATTGTATCCGCCAGTGCCTTCAAAGGATTTTAATAATTTTGGACTCGTTTTGTCTGAAATATCATAAATTCGAATGAATGAAGACGATCTATAGTAAGGAGGAACAATACCGATTTTAGCGTCAACAGGTTGTGAACTAATTGTTGAATCAGTCCTTAAAGGACCCCAGTCAAATCCTTGAGTGCCGAAGACTACTAGTTTGTCTCCATCAATAAATAACTCGCTAAAGTAAGCGTCTTTTTCAGCAATAGTCGACAATAAAGACATTTCTCCAGCAGGGTAAGCTCTAGTTATTTTCACTTCGCCATTAGAAACAACATACAAGTAAGTACCATCATTCTTCAAGATATCTGGTTCATCTACTCCCGCTACTTGAACGTTAGTAGTAGAATACGAATTTCCCGCACTCGGAGCAGTTGAGTCAGCTTTTTCGGCTATGGCTAAAACTCCCCGCCCATAATAATTGTAACCTTGAGAAGCAGTTAAGAATTCACTTAAATCCTTTTCTGAAGAAAAAGTCTTCAACTCGCCCGAAACAGGCGCTAAAGTTGGAGTAGCAGTAACAATAGCATCTGGTTTTTGAGTACAGCCTAAAGCAACGAAACCAATTACTAGAATAGAAGCTAACAAAACGTTTGAAACAGTCTTATTCATTTAAATCACCAATTTTTTTTATCAAAACTAGTAACGAACAAGTGTTTATAAATAAAGAGAGTTTTGTTCAACTAATTAATTGAAACCTAATATTTTCTTTATTGAAGCAATAATTCCAGTTATAAAACTAGTTTCTTCGACAACTGAATCGGTTTTTCCAGCAATGCTTGAAGTGATTTTACTTAAAGAACGAGCTGACTTAGCAGACGGTTTCAATAACAAAATAGGAATTTTTAATCCAACGCTTTCCATTACTGATTTGTCTTCAGGAATAACGCTCAAAATACTTGTTTCAGTTATTCCTTCTATTTCGCTGTTAGTAATTTCATAAGGAGCACCAGTCGACCTATTTACTACTAAGAAATCATTCTTAGACTTGCGGCTTAATGAAAGGATTTTAGCCGCGCTAGTCACTGCAGGAATTTCTGGAGTAGTTATTACCACCAAGTCAGTGCATGAATCAATAATGCTTGAAACATCACTAGTTATTCCTGGAGGAGAATCAACTACTACAAAATCATAATTTTTTAATGAGGAAAGAGTTTTCTTCAAATTCTTTAAACTAGCTTTCTCGTCATATTTTAATGAAGAAGGAATTACTCTCAAGCCAGTAGAATGCACTACTAACGCTTGCTCAAAAGACTCGCCGTTCAAAACATCTTGCAAGCCAATACCGCCATAAACTAATCCTAAGTGCAACCCAACAGATGGATTAGTCAAGTCCGCATCTACTAAGAGCGTCTTATACTTCATTTTGTTTAAGGCAATAGCTAGGTTTACTGCAGTAACGCTTTTTCCCACGCCTCCTTTTCCTGACACTACGCCAATAATTCTAGCCATTTTACAAAAATTAGTTTAAGAAAGCATAAATGCTTTTACTTTTTCAAAGCATTTTTCAAATGCTCTAAGAAAGGCTTTCTTTCTTTTTTGTTCTTGCTTGAATCAAGCTTGTTTTTTAAAGAATTAAAACCAAACCATCCAACAACTAACAAAACAACGCCTGCCGCGCCATACAATAAAAAGCCGGAGTCAATTCCTTGAGTGGATGGTGAAACAATTAACACGCTGTTTCGCCTGACTACGCCTAAACTTGTTTCTACCACTAAAGTGGCAGAGTAAGACCCTTCAGCGTTTTCAGGAATTTTTACTCCAAAACTAGCTGAAGAAATTCCCCTAGGAAGCAAATCTAGACTGGCTTGGTTTGGAGTTAAAATAAAGCTTTCAGGCAATTCGAAATAAATTCGTGCATTAACTGAATCTAGGCCGGAGTAAAAAATTCTCGTCTGGACTTGAATCTCTTGTCCGGGTTTTGAAATAGGCAAGTGCAAGTCGTCTACTCTAACTACTTCTTCTAATGACGCGGTTTTTTGAACGACTAGTTGTTGAACCGTCCAATCAGAGTAATCTGCATAGTCTTCAAGAACTGCTTTTAGTTTGTAAGAAATAGTTCTAATTTCGCCAGCCTGTAAGTCTTTTACTACCCAATTCAACTGTCGAGATGAATCAATTTCGCCAGGCAAGTCAATAAACGATACTTGCGGGTTTAATGACGAAACCTGTTTAGGCAATATATCTTTTAAAGAAAGACTTGGAATGCTTCCTCCAAAATTATTTAACTCCAATACTACAATCGTTTCAGAATTTTTCGTGTCTACGATTATCTTTCTGGAAACAACTGGAACACTTAGCTTCTTTTTAACTCTCAAAACAGTAAAACCGCTTTCTTTACCGTTGACTATTATTTTCAACAAGTAATCGCCAGGCAAAGCAAACTCAGGAACCTTAAACAATACGTTAACGCTTCTTTCTTCTCCTGGAAGCAAAATGCTTTTTTCAGGACTTAAAACAAACCAGTTGTCGGATAATCCTTTTAATTCAAAAGAGTACTCTCCCGCATCAAAACCAGTGTTTTTAATTTTTATCGACTCTACACTCGGAACGCCTGCAATTAATTCCTTCAAGACTAAAGCGGAAGTTATTTCAAAACCTTCATTTTTTGAAGGGATGATTTTGTCAGGTAATTGTTTCGGAACATCAGGCGTAGTAATAAAGTCTCCCCCACTATTGCCACCAGAAGGTTGTCCTCCTACTGACGCAGGGTTGACAATCAAGTAATTAGTAATCGAGTTAGTCGAGTAATTAGTTCCACCGTCATCAAAACTAGCATTTCCTATTAAAGTGTAATTGCCAGGAGATAACGCGGTGTTGTAAGACTTAGCAAAAACGACTCCACTGCTTGAACCAATCACGCTTGCGTCAAAAACTATTACGTCAAGCAAAGTGTTTTCAGAATACAAGAAAACAGTCGGGTAACTTAAAGCAGACATTCCTCCATTATTTTGCAGCGTTAAATACACGTCGAACGAGTTGCCTTCAGTAATTGGATTGGACGAAAAACTCAACGCAGTAGCGTTTATGCTTGCATTAGATGGAATAAAACTAAAAATAGAATTAGTACTGCCAAAATCTGCTGCTGCGAGTGCAGAAAATAACAAGAAAAAAAACAACAACCTCATTTCAAACAATTAAGGTTGTACGTCAATAAATAAGCTATACACCGGCAAGCCATTACCGAATGGAGTAAGTGGTGAATTTTCAGTATAAGCAGTCTTGTATTCATTAAACCACTTATTACTGTTTTCTTTTGTCGGTCCACCACCAAACACGCCTATTACATACCTGCCGGGAGGCACGTTTTTGCCTTTTATTTTCACGGTTACTTTGTTAACCCAATTCTTTTGAAATACTGGGAACGACGGTTCTAGCAAAACATTATCCGGAGTTACTTCGACGTCAAAATAATTACTAGTAACATTAGGGTCTTGGTTTACTAGTCTTTGACCGTCAGGGAAATCAGAAGATTTTAGCGAAGCAGTTTCAGGGAAACCCGAAGACAATCCAAGTCCTTGATATGTTTGAACCATCCAGCTAGTGTAAATGAAAAAAGCTACTTCTGCTTCACCGTTCTTAGGTAGTAAGACTATTGATTCAGACGGGTAAGAACCGTAACCAAATACGCCCCTCCTTCCTTCTGGTGGTTTTTGGTATAATGGAACGCCTTGCTCTTCAAACTGAGGGTAAAACTCAGGCTGCTTCCAATAACTCGGAGCAATAGAATTCAAGTCAGTAATTTTGCCGAATTGAACTAGTACTCTAGTGGGGTAAAAATCTTTCGGGAAAACAGGCAGTTTTTCGAAAACTATTGGAGGCAAGTAATCAGGTCGCTTGCTTTCAAAACTAGCATTGTAAGCACGAATGCGTTCGGCTAGTTCAGGGTATTTTTCAGCATAGTCAATTGTCGGCACTGCGGTTGGAGTAGTTGAAGGAATTGGTTGTGTTTGAGTACAGCCTAACAATAACAAGGAACAAAACAATAATCCAAAAAACAACTTCAATGAAAAAACCCCACTTGTTTGAAAAAAAAATTGGGAAGAAAAATTAACCTAGCGCGCCTTGAGTGCTGTTTAACACTAGCGTTCTAGAAGTAGATCCAGCAGCTACACTCGTAAAGTTAGCCCACAAGTAAATACTAGTAGTATTAGTGCCTACGTAAGTAAAGTTCTTTACTACTTCAGCCCAAGTAGTGTCATTCACGCCGTACAATCCCGCGTGAGTGTTTTGACCTTGACTCGAAGTTACAGTACTATTCATGCCGACTACTACTCCGCTAGGTAATGCTGAACCAAACTTCATCCACAAAGTAAAATTAGAAGTTCCAGTATTGTCTACAGTGTAAATCGGCGTGTTTGAAGAACCTACTTGGCAAGACGAACCACCAGGACTGCATGGTTCTATGTAATTAGCAGTGTTTGTTGAAGAATTAAACCAAATATCAGTAGTAGGATTGCCGTTAGCAGCTGAAGCAGAGTTAGTTACGTTTCCGTCAGGCATTGTTACACTGAACGAAATGCTTGACGCAACAGTAAAGTAAACCGTAGTTTGAGCGTAATCCGCGTACAAAACAACCGGCGTCAATAATAAAACTAAAACAATTAATCCAAAAACTCTGCGCATTAATTCAACCCCGAATATTTTTTTGTACAATCATCAAGGAAAAAACATATTTAAACTCTACGCAGTGGAATTATGAATCAGCAAACGAGAACTTCCTCCCGCAGGAGCCGCGTTGAAATCAGCCCAACAATACAAGTTTTCAATACCCGAAACAGGTATTGCAACAATACTCACTGCACTAGTGCTAACATCAAAAGCACTTCCTGAATCTTCACTTTTACCACACCTAACCGAAGCCCATGAAGGGAGAGTAGAATTAAAAGATAACTTCCAATCAATAACTGCATTGCCAGTATTAGACATGGTAAAGATAGGTATAGAAGAACCAGAGTTCTGACAACAAGCAACATCCTTAAAGCAAGGCTCTATATCGGTTTGAGTGCCTGAAGCGCCACTAGCTACATAAATAAACTCTATAGCACCAGACTCAGGAGAACCAGGCGGTTCAGTAGAATCA
This sequence comes from Microcaldota archaeon, assembly GCA_013360305.1. Classification (GTDB taxonomy): domain Archaea; phylum Micrarchaeota; class Micrarchaeia; order Norongarragalinales; family Norongarragalinaceae; genus JABWCK01. The sequence goes on along the minus strand of JABWCK010000027.1, from coordinate 326 downwards.
CCAACAATCAAACCATTTGCACACTCGCCTTCGCCAACTTCTTGTAAAACAAAAGAATAACTCAACATTTCAGTAACAGTAACATTCAAGTTAGCATTTTGAACTCCTAAGTTAGAGCCAGTAAAAGGCCGGTCTGAAGCCCAAGTCTTGTTTATAGTAATATTGCCAGTAGTCGAACCTGCTAGAATGCTTCGACCCCATACGTTTCCGCCAACCGTGCAAGAACCAGCTCCGCCAGAAGAATTAGTTAAACTCATATTAGTCACGGTCCCGTTAGGATAATTTACCGTCACGTTAACTGCGCCTTGACTCAAGATTCCTGCTTC
>JABWCK010000002.1 GCA_013360305.1 Microcaldota archaeon | reverse complement strand
AAAAATGCAAAGCTGAATTTGTTAGAGGGGCTTGAACACTAACCCGAGCAGGGTGGCTGGGACTTTTTTAGAGTATTCAATGTAAGCAGGACCGAAGTGTTTTCTTAGTTCTTTTTCTTCAATAGTGATTCTAACCAGCAAGTACGTTCCTACTATTATTATAGCTTCCACGCTTTTGGAATTCAAAGCAAGCCCAGAGTAAAACAAGAAGGCCGCATTATACGCAGGATGCCTTACTATCGAGTAAATTCCTTTTGTATTCAAAGAATTGCTTTTGCGAATTCCAGCGCTCCAGTTTTCCTTCAAGCCAAAAACCGCGAAAAAGTGCAAGATTATTCCACCACTAGCTAAACTCAATGCTAGCAAGTCGATTTCTTCAACCCAAGTAGAGTAAACAAATAACAAGGAACTCCCGTAAGCTAGCAACATTAACAAAGTTGTCGAATTGAATGAAAAAAACTTTTTACTGCTAGAAAACAATGACGGCGCAGAAGGCAAGTAATACAACGCCAACAACAAGATTAAGACAAAAACCATTTTGTAAAGATAAGTCGTTGAATCTTTTTAAGAAGGGGGAAGCGTGGTCCGGGCGAGGGGGACTACTGTCCCCCATGCGGACATGGGGTCGCCGAGATTCGAACTCGGATCTTCAGGTATCTCAAAAACGCTCGTCACGAAATCAGAGCTCCATTTTTCAAATCATTCTCTTTGCAGAGTCAAAATACCTAAGTTTTTTACTAAATTTTTTCTTTTGAGGGAAAAAATTTATCTGGAGCCTAACATGCTGCCAGGTTATACCACAACCCCAACAAACTTTTTGATAAAAGTTTGATCAAAACGTTTGGAATTAGTTTTGAAGAAAGAATATTCTGTTGAAACTCTAATTAAAAACCATGTGGAGACATTAAAATTAATGAAAATGATTATTGGAGTAGATGAAGCGGGTCGTGGTTGTGTTATTGGGCCGTTAGTCGTCGCGGCCTTTAAGATTGATGAAAAGCTAGAGCCTACTTTGAAAGAATTAGGAGTGAAGGATTCTAAGTTGTTGTTGCCTGTTGCTAGGAAAAAGGTTTACGACAAGTTGGTTAGTTACGAGCATTGTTTGAAGATTATTTCCGCTACGGAATTGAACGAGTTAATGGGTAAGAGGGTTTCTTTGAATGATATTGAGGCAATGAAGATTGCCGAGTGTTTGAAGGAATTAGATGGGGAAAAAACAACGGTTTTCGTTGACTCGCCTGATTCTATTCCTGAAAAATTCACTAAACGCATTAAGAAGTACGAGAAAATAAGCGCTAAAATTGTTTCGGAAAACAAGGCTGATTCTAAGTACTTGTGTGCTGGAGCTGCTTCGATTATTGCGAAAGAAACTCGCGAAATGGAAGTCGTGCGAATAAAGAAAATAATTGGAGACTTTGGTTCGGGTTATTCGTCTGATGAAAAAACGATTGCTTTCTTGAAGAATAATTACGGCAAAAACTCTAAGCTAGAAGAATTCATTCGAACAAAGTGGGCTACGATCAAGAATTTGCAAACTACTCAAGTTGACTTGAAGAAATACTTTTAAGCAATGTTTTTAGGACCACGTGGCTTTTGCGGCATTGGTTTTGGATCTGCTTGTCTTGCTTGCTCTTTAATCGTTAATCTAAATAAATCTTGAGGATCGCGATCCATAAAATGGCGAGCAATAGAGTGTTGGAACAACAATTTAGATAATTCTCGCAAGTGTTCTTCAGATAAGTCGTTCTTAGTAACCCCAAGGTGTCTTTCCAAGTGCTCAAACAAGTCCAAAGCAGTTGATTTAGGAAGCTCGTAGGATTTCAAAAAAGCTTTTAGTTCAGATTCATGTTCTTTAGGCAAGCTTACTGCAAAATAATGTTCCCACTCCACGAAAGGGTGTTTGTCGGAGAATGGAATTACTTTTTTTCCGCTAGAATGAATTATGAATCCTTTTTTTTCTAAAAAACGACGAGTGGCTTCTCCAGCAAAAGGTGGCTTTAACGAATGAGTAGAAACGAAAACCGTTTTTCCCTTACTAGACATAATGATTAATTAGTAATAGAAAAATAAAAAAGGAGAAGGGGAAAAGAAACTAGAATAGCTTGTCTATTTCTCGTTCTTTCTTTTTAGCGACTCTAGCAACAGAGTCTTTCAAGCCTAGTCCGATTGCGATTGCGAATCCCAAGCCGATTGCTAAAGCAATTCCACCTAACAAAATAGTAAAGGTGTTTTCCAAGATTGATACGTTGGCGCGTGGAATAATTAAAGGCAATGCAATGACTATACCCGAGTAAGCAATGAATGCTTCAATTATCCAAGCAACGAATTTCCTCAAAGGAATGCTCGACTGTTTGATTCTGTCAGTAATATAGTCTCCAGCGATTAAAGCTAGCACTAAAATCAATAATCCTTGCAATAAGTTATTGAAAGTATATTCAAACAACCACCTCAAGAAGGGGTATAAGAAAAACTCTGGGCCAGCCAAGCGCATTGCTCCGCGAGCGCCAATGTTCAAGAATACTACTACCGTAGTGAATTTCACGACTTTAGTAACGAAGTCAGTGAACGTGAAACCAAGCAAAGCGTCATGAATTCCGCGCTTTTTCAATCCTTGTTCAAACTTGACGTGCTCCATGAAGTGCTTGATTATGTCAACAAGCCAGCCGGCTACTAACCAACCAATTCCGAACGCGATTAAAACCATCAACAAGCCGCCTAAGTCAAACAAAAAGTTTCTCGACGCAAAGCCTAGTTGAACTATAACTTCATTGTAAACTGATTCCAATACCATTCAATCACTCCTGCAATAAACGTGGGTTTTTTAAATCATTACCCTAAAATGCTTTTTAAAGTTAATGGCGCGATAAAAACGAGTTAAGAGTTCAAACACGCCACCTTCAAGAAAAGTTTTTAAACCGAGGAATGCAAGTTTGTAATGCTGATTTTCAAAGCATAAAAAATTTTTTAGGTGTTTAATAAATGGTTCAATATCACAAGTCTACAAAAAGCAAGCAATCTGGTTCGGGCGGAAAAAAGAAGAGAACTAGAGACAAAGTACTAGCTCATTATGGTGGATTCTTTTCTAGAAGCAAGGTCGCTAAAGAAGGTCAAGAAAAATCATTGAAGAAAAGCAAAGTCACTGGAGGAAGCGTAAAAGTACACGCTAGGACAGTAGTATTCGCTAATGTTTCAGATGGAAAAACCGTCAAGAAAGCAAAGATTTTAACCGTAGTCGAAAGTCCAGACAACAGGCACTTTGCTAGGGAAAACTTGCTTACTCGCGGCTGCTTGATTGAAACCGAGCTAGGTAAAGCTCGAGTAACGTCAAGGCCAGGTCAAAGTGGCATCGTAAACGCAACACTCCAAAAGTAAGAGAAAGGCTTATAAAGTCTTTGTCTGCGTTTATACTAGTTCTTGTTTTTTTTGGTGTAAAAAATAGATTTGGAATTCAAAATATTGTTCGAGAGCAAAACCGGTAACTTGGTTTTAGAGTCTGACGAAGCTAAAGGCTTGGAAAGAAAAGACTTGTTTCAGAACAGTGTTTTGGTTGCAAGGATTTTTGACACTATTGGCTCTGTAGAAAAACCGTTTTACTTAGCCAAACCAGTTAAAGAAAACTTGAACGGGTTCTTGTCCGATTATAAAAATAAAAAAGGCGGTTTGAAATGAAGTGTCCTGATTGTGGTAGTACCAAAGTATCTCGCGACGCCGAGCGCGGCGAAGTAGTCTGCAAAGACTGCGGTTTAGTGTTAGAAGACAACGTTGTGCAAGAAGGTCCAGAATGGAGAGCTTTCGATGCAGAACAACGAGCTTCACGCGCTAGAACTGGAGCTCCTTTGAAGTACATGTCTCCAAATAAAGGACTAGTTACTGAAATTGACCAATACAATCGAGACGTTCGCGGTGGAAAAATCGCTCCAAGCCAACAAGCCCAATTATACAGAATGCGCAAGTGGCACAAGCGTGCTTCTATTTCAAACAGCATTGAAAGAAACCTAGCTATTGCATTAACTGAATTAAACCGAGTTGCTTCACACTTGGGATTGCAAGAAGTAATCCGCGAGTCAGCTGCTTTATTGTACAGAAAATGCGTCGAAAAAGGATTGATTCGAGGAAGACAAATCGAGTCAGTCGTAAGCGCAGTTATTTACGCAGTATGCAGGCAATACGGAGTACCACGCACTCTAGACGAAATTTCAGCTATTGCAGAAATTCCAAAGAAAGAAATCGGCCGAACTTTCAGATTGATTTCACAAGAACTAACTTTAAAGATTCCTTTAACGAACCCTCAATTCTATATTACTAGGTTCGTTACTGCCTTGAAGTTGTCTGGAGAAACTCAAAAGAAAGCTCAAGAAATACTAGACCAAGCAATCAAGAAGGGACTAGTATCCGGAAGAGGCCCAATGGGAGTCGCGGCTGCTGCCGTGTATATTGCATCGGTATTAGTAGGCGAACGAAGAACGCAAAAAGAAGTCGCTGACGTTGCGGGAGTAACTGAAGTCACTATCCGCAACAGGTACCGCGAGCTAAAGAAATCTCTAGCGTTAAAAGTAAGCATTTAATTCCCTCTTTTTCTTTATTTTATAATATGCGCGACTTAGTGAAAGCAATAACAAACAACGACGTCGAAGCAACTATTAAAGCAATGAAGAAGTTAAGAAAAATTAGCTTAACACCAAAACCCTTAGCCTTAACCCTAGCTAAAATTAACACACACAACTTGACCATCCATCAAACAACCCAGGTTTACGGCGCAGTAATTGGAGAAATGCTTGTACGAAAGTTTCCAAAAAAAGAAATCGCTAGAAAAGCAATAGCTAATTACGCTAACGCACTAGAATCCAAAGAACATTTTGACAAAGCATACGAACAAGCTAGACGAGTCAAAAATGCTAAATTCATAGAAGAAATACGAGCAGCTTCTTCAAAAGTAAGAGCGAATGCAGGAAAAAGACTCAAACCCGAAGAAGTCAAAGAAGTAATGCACCACTTAAACAACGGTACAGGCTACGTCTCGTTATTTGAATTACAAGACTAGAAAGAAGAGCGCAACTCCTTAAAAGAAGCAGTCGTTTTTATGCCGTAAGGATTGTAATGAACGCGAGTAGTTTTTTTCCCCTTCTTGTTCAACTTGGAAACTAACTCGTTCATTTTGAAATCCATAGACTTGTTATAATGGTCGGCTAGTTGAGATAAATCAATGAATGGTGAATCAAAATCGTTTTCAGCCAATAACAAGTCCAAGAACGAATTGATTTTTTCCTTGTCAGCATAGTTTCTTTTCTTGTTTAAGGAAATCATTTTCTTCAAGAACTCCGAGTCTTGCAGTTTGCCGATCCATAACGGGCCGCCGAATTTTTCACCAGGGTTAGACGAAAAAGATCGCTCTATTGTCTCAGGATCGTAATTCAAGTAACCAATGTTTTCTAACGCTTTAGCTGAAACGTATTTCTCGCAATATAAAACCGCCTTGACGTAATGGCCTTTATAGAAAGAAAACAACGGCTTGCAAGAATACTCATTTTGAATTGCTTCTTGGGCGATTTTTTTAATGAATATTCTCAAAGCAATCTCGTGAGTGCAGTCGATATTCAAAGGCAACGACTGGTAGTACTTAAAGCAAGCTTCCTTTCTAGCGCATAAATTTGCTAAATCAGTCGCAGTAACAGATAAAAAGAATTTCTTATCACCGCAAGCGAAAGCATTCTTCAAAAAAGGAGCAGGAGTACCAAACGGGTCAATTTCAATGAAATCAAATTTTTCTTCAGTAGTCAAAAAAAACTGGTTCAAATCTTGTCCTAGTACTTTCGCCTTGACTTTGTTGAGTTTCAAGTTTTTCTTGCAGGTTTTGACAGCATCAGGATTAGCATCAACAAAGACTACCTTATCTAAGTCGTTTTCTTTGTAATAGCGTAAACCCCTAGCGCCTGACGCGCTTAAACCATCCAATACCCTACTCGCTTTAGACACACTTAAGGCTAGTGAAGAAATGCTTCTCGAAAACTGCATTACGGGATTGTAGAAAACGAAAGCGTGATGCGGGTCGTCCACAGTTTTTTTAGGCAAATCCAGCTTGATTGACTCTTCAGTAACTAACATAATAAAAAAAAGGAAGAAAGGGAAGAAAAACTCAAGGGTTGTGAGTGATATATCCCAAAACAGGTTCGTATTTTATCAAGAACAAGTTTTCCGCCCTAATAGACTTGACGTCAATATCGATTACCTTGCAACAATTCTTTTCTAGCTCCTTGACTACTGCATTAAGACCTTCCTCTACTTTATCGCCGTCTTCGTCGTCTGCGAACTTCTTCAAAACTACTCTAACCATTTCCTTCTCCCTCCTAAAAACCCACGCTTCGCTAGACATGAAAAAAACTATTCCTCCCGCCATTAAGCGAGATTTTGATTCTAGCAAATAAAAAAGCTAGTCTTCAATTTGAACTATCAAATTTTTTTCTGTGGGTTTAAACATTAATACAACAACTACTTATAAACAAAACGCCGATTACCCGAAAAAGAGTAAAAACTCTCTAACAGTATTTATTATTTTACTCGTGCAAGTATTTTAGAAATGAATTTTTTAGTGTTAAAAAAAACTTTGTCGAATAATCCAGATTATTATTGTTATTGTGAAAAGGGCTTTGTTAAAGTAATTCAAGAAAAAACCAGGACGGATTTAAACGAGTTTGCTTGTTTTAAAGCAGAAGGGTTCTTTAAGGGAAAAGAATTTTTTGCTGAAAAAATAATTGAACAAAAAAACGACTTAAAAGAAGAATTGCTAGCTAAAGCAAAGAGTTTTGATTACGATAACTTGGTTGAAGACGATTGCTTGAACGAGTTAAAGCCAATAATTCGCGAAGCAGCTGAGTTTGTTGCAAAACAATTACTACTACTGAGGCCAGTAATAATTCGATTTAATGATGACTGTGACGGAATTATTTCAGGATTATACGTTAAAAATGCGTTATTAAATTACGCTAACAAACAAGGAATACCTATCGAGTTGAAGGATGACCAATTGAATTCAGCGGTTTATGACGCGAATGACTTGATTTGGGATTCTGACAAGTTTCTTGAGGAAAAACCAGTCTTGTTTTTGTTGGATTTGGGTGCGAATAAGGAAAGCAGTACTGCAGTAAACGAAGCATCAAAAAAATTCAACGTATTGATACTAGACCACCACCCTCACAGTGAGGAAACTGTTCAACACACGCGCTTTATTTCGCCAATGAATACTGGCGGGACGTCATCGCATACTACAGGATTGCTTGCTTACCACTTTGCGCTTGCTCTTGCGGGAAAAGCTAACAAGGAACGCGTCTGGTTTTCTTTGCAAAGCGATAAAAGTTCTTTCCGCAAGGAAAAAGAATTCAAGGAAGCAGTAGTCTTGGATTATTTATCTCGAGAAGAATATTCTTTGAAAGGATATGAAGAAATTTTAGAGTCTCCACAGAAAATAAATTCTTTGTACGACCAATCCAAGAGAAAGCTAGAGAAAAGCGTCGCTCAAACAGAAGTAAAAGAAGAAAAAATCGAGAGCGTTTTGTTTTTGACTGTTAACTTAAGCAAGATAAAGAAGCGAGCGTATCCTCCGAAAGGAATTGTTTTGAACACTATACATAATTCTCGAGAGAAAACTAACGAGTTGGTTGCTACGGTTAGCTACTCAAGCGATACTATTCAATTTCGAGTGTCGACTGCGCTATGGAAGAAAGGCTTCAAGGCAACGGACGTAATCAAAATAGTTACTAGCGAATACCCTCAAGCCACTGGCGGAGGACACGAGCAAGCTGCAGCAATGCGTTACCCTGAAGAATTAAAGAACTTAATACTAGAAAAAACACTCGAAGAAACAAAGAAAATAATAAAAAAAATCACCGGAACACACGTCTAGAATTGTTTTTAAGTAAAAAACTAATTTTCTAGTTATGTACATGACTGAAGAGAAAAAAAGATTCGCGGTTTACAAGCCTCGCAAGACAGGAAACGGGGCTGCAGTACAATTTGATTTTAACGAGAAAATAGGCGCGGTTTTTATTGAAGCGTCTTCTCAAAACGGAGAACAATCCTTTGATTGGGCTAACAAGATTGTTTTCAAACTGTCAATGAATGATTGCGCTAAAATAATCGCGGTTATTGAGAACCGGTTGAAGAATGCGGACTTGTTTCATGATATTTCCAAGAGCAAGCATGTTACTGAAACTGACGTGAAGAACACTACGGTTAGTATTAGTAAAGGGGATTATGGTTATTTTTTCAAAATATCCAGGCAAAAACAAGATTCTTCGCTGCAGACTATTCAAACTAGTTTAAGCGAGGACGAAGCAGTGATTCTTCGCATCTTGTTAAGTAAAGCAATCGAGAAAACCTACTGGTAATTTTAACTAATTCTCTTCTAATCAATATCGTGGTTGACTACAAAGTAGAATTGATTTCGCGCAAGACTAAAGACAAATTAATGTTCGGGTTAGTTGAGAATAACTTGTCTGAATTGAAAGCAAACATTCACGGCACTTGCGTCAAGTTCTTCACGGACGACAAAGAATTTAAGGAGTTGTGGGAGGAAAACTTCAAGCCAATGCTTGAAGACATTCGCCCACATTGCAGAATATTCAGCGTCAAGAAAGGACACGCGAAAAATAAAGTGCTTTACGAGCCAACATCCAAGACTGTTTTGATTTTTAATTGCGATTACTACGGATTAGTAAAGAGCGTGGCTCTTGGTTTAGTAGCTGATTTTTTTGAAGACTTTACTTCAGAGCATAAAAGATACTCGATTCACGGGTCCTTCATTGACTTTGAAGGCAGGGGCATAGCGTTAATTGGTCCAAGCGGCACTGGCAAGACGACGCTTACTTATGGTTTGTTGCTAGATAAAGAAAACAATTACTTAGCGGACGACTGGTTTTTCGTTAAAATGAATAAAAACGAAGTAGTCGCTTACGCTTCAGAAAAAAACTCTTACGTTAGAGTTGATTTGGCAAAGAATTGGAAGAAATTCAAGAAAGCAGTAGACGGCGCAATAAAAGACTCCAAGCAAAGAGGAGTAATAGACATTAAACGCGTACTAGGCGGAGAACGCATAAAGGAATCGTCAGTATTGAAGGCAGTCGTATTGCTTCAAAGGAAAAAAGGCGAACAAGTTTTTCAAAAACTATCACAAAAACAAGCTATTGTTTTTCTTGAAAAAAACAATTTCTGCAATCCACACCAATTAATAAAAAACAAGACTAAGCTAAAGCAAAGGACTAGCTTCTTCAAGCAATTATTCAAAGACGTGCCAGTATTTTTGTTGAATACTATAGAAACGCCTCAAGAAAGCTTGTTGAAAATAAAAGGATTGCTTCAAGAATTCTAGCTAGTACTAACATCTAAAGAATTGCTTGAAACAGTATTTCCTGCAACATCAAATGTTTTAATGACAAAATTGTAAGCCGTAGCAGTAGTCAAGCCAGTATTTTCGTAAAACAAGTTAGTTGTATTAGCTATATTCGTAGCGTTGCGGTAAACAGCGTAAGTACTTACTCCACTCAATGAGTCAATTGACGCAGTCCAAGTCAAGAATATTGATGAATCAGAAGAATTAGCTACACTTACAGTTGACGCGGTTGGAGCAATGTAATCGATTTTTGCAGTGTTATTGCTTGACGCGAACGCTTTATTTCCAGACTGGTCAAAACACTGCACGTTCCAAGCAAGTACTCCAGCACCCATTGGAGAATAAATAGCATTTATTGAATTACTCGACAACGAAGTAATCGTCGCATTAGGAACCCAAGTAGTGTTGACGAACAAGCTGCAATTCGCTAAAGCGGAATCTATAGGAATAAATGAAAAAGATACATTGCTTGAAGCAACCCAAGCAGAATCTGAAGGACTAGTTAAAGTAACTACTGGAGGAGTTCCATCTTGCGAAGTAGAGTGAGTAATCACGTCAGTACTAGCGCATACTGTAGAAGTGCAGGAAATTACCTTATAATAATAATTCGTATTCGCAAGCAAGCCTGTTAAAGTAACGAAGTGGTAAGTAACGCCTTGAGTTAAATTCATTGAATTATTCAAGTTAGTCGAATTCAAACCGTAAAGAATACGCGAGTCAGCTAGTTGGTTAGTATTCCAAGAAATAGTCATTGACCCCTGACTCGAGTTAGTAATAATGTCTGAAATTAACAACCCAACCACGTTTACCGCAATAGTTTTAGAACAAGACACGTCGCTAATTGCTGAAACCTTGTAAATAGTAGTAGCAGTCGGAGCATAACTGCAACTAGTTATTCCTTTTAACGTAGTCGATGAAATTGAAACGGTTTTCCCAGAATCACCATCACTGCATTTCACTATTAACGGACTAGACGGCATTGAATTGAATGAAACGACTACTACGGTTTCACCCTGGTTGTCAATAAAGTCAGGTTCTAAATCAACACTGCAAGTAATACCAGAACTAGTCACAACAGGAGTAGGCGTTATCGTAGGAGTAGGCGAAGCAACTGCTTCACACTTGCCGCTTGAAGGATTGCATTCACCAGTGCAACACGCTACACCCAAGCCACAAAACAATCCATCTTCTACGCACGAAGCAACAGTAGGAGTTGGTTCAATAGTAGCGTTACTCGTCGGAGTAACAGTCGGGCTCGGAGAAGTACAACCAAGCAAAAACAAGGCTAGTACGATAAACAAAAACTTACGCATGACTAATTCTTAACGCGATTAACTCATTTAAGCTTTTTTCAGAGTAAAAAAACTCCCTCACATTACTTTCACTGCAGTAAAGAATTGCTTTACAATCAAAAACAACCAGCAAGCCAAGAATCGTTTCAATGCTTTCACCATTATGCTCGCAATCTTGGTTAAGCAAACAATACAGTTTTTTGCCGGGCTTTTCTTTAAACACTAAAACGTCGCCTTGTTTTTTGAATGGTGTTCTAGTAAAAAAATAACCAACAACTAAAGCAATTACTGGAAACAATAGCAAGAAACTCGAATCACTGCGCGAGTCGTTAACAATCATTGAAGATTCACTATCTAGTTTTACTGGCTTGAAGGAAGGAATTACTGAGGCGATGACAGGTTCAACAACTTCAACCACTGGCTCACTAATTGATTCAATTGATGCGTTATTATGTTGTTTTATTTCTAAAACGGTTGGTGAAGGAGTTGAAGCAAAAGTAGATGAAGGTTTTTCGAATTTGAAGGTTAAAAAATTTTCTTGAAACGCATTCAAGTCAATTGTTTGCTGCAAGCAATAATCGCTGCACGCGTTGAACACTAGCGAAGAATAATTCAAGAAACTCGGGTTTTTAACGACTAGAGTCTTCTCAATAAAATTTGATTCATAATTAACGAACTCTGTTAATTCTAGCGAAGTAGTGAATTGTTTTTCTTGTTTTTGTTTTAAATCGCAAAACCATTCGCCAACGAAAACAAACGAACACACTCCTTCGCCTCGACCTGAAACGGAAAGCAACCAAGTGATTTTGTCGAATTCCTGGTTTTGTTGAGTTAGTGAATACTCTGGAGTAAAAGATGAATCTATTATTAATTCCAAATAATCTTCTTGGCTGTAATTCAACCCATCAAAGGAACGAATTTTAACAGAATGAGCGCCGTCTTCAAGCAGTGAAACGTTTTTAGTAACACTGCAGCAACTCGCTTCTTCCCAGTCTTTTAGAAAAAATTCATACTCTAAAGCATCACCGTCTTCATCAATTGAAGGAGTCCATTGAAAGAATTGGTTTCCGTAAACTCGATCATAACTAGCATTATTGAAAACCGGTTTTGTCGGAATAGCGTTTGGTTTGGGAATGAATTCTAATTGTAAAAACCTTTGCCAGCCTCCCCAACCGTTTTGGCATCCGCTAACGCCAACTGAACTGACTCCAACGCTTACTTGAGTGCCAGAGTATTGAGTCAAGTTTATAGAGTGATAGTTTTCTTTAATGCCGCAAAAACTAGCCGGGTTTGGTTCGCACGTCAAGAAACTGTCTTGTTGCAACGAATTAACGAAAACGCTTTGATTGACGCACCTAACACTAGCACATGAACTTCCAGGACCGCCGCAGTTTCCTTCCTTCGAGTGAAAATCTGCTTTGAAAAAATATTCTCCTTTTTCACTAGGCACTTGAAGCAAAAACTCAGAGTAACCATTGTTTGGCTGAAGCAAACTGGACGGTTCGATTAATTCAGCCGAAGTCAATACTAAAAACAGCAAAAAAACCCACACGTTATTAAAACGCTTCAAAAAAGAATTAAAAACAAACCCGAAGTGAGAGAAAAAAAACTAAAAAAACGATTTTTAAACAATTTTTTTCCAGCTTGCTTGCGTTTTAAAAAACAAGTCGAATTGTTTTTCGAAATCTTTTGGGATAAAGTCTTTCTCTGTTAATGCGCGAATTCTTTGCACTTGTTCGCGTACTTGTTTGCCGAACTCGTCTAAATCTAGCTTGCTTGTTTTTTCCTTGAAGTAAGGGAGTAAAAAGTTTTTGAACACTAGTTTTGCTTTATCTTCCTTGTTTACGGTTAAACCATTCAAGTAATCACTAATGCTTAAAGAAACCACTGAACCACGAGCTTCGCTGACTAAGTTGTTGAATAAAGCGTTTTTCGCTGGCTGCTTGGAGTGAATAACTAGAGGCATTCTAGTCGAGTTAAACACTTGAAAGCCATAGTATTTTGCTAAGAAACCAAACGACCCATCTTCTACTCTGTAAGTAGTGGGAAAAAAACAATACGTTCTAGCCACTTTCAAAGAAACACCCATGTTTCCTCCAACCAAGCCGGAAGACTCGAACGCTTCACTAGCTTCGATAGGTATACCATTTAGAAAGGATTCAGCTTGGCTTGAATTTTTCTTTAACGAATCAATTAAAGACAACAATAACGCAGTACTTCCGCCAGAGTGTTTTAAGTATTTTCCGCAAATTATTTCTTTTCCTTGAGAAAACAATTCTTCATACCTAGCTAAAGGATTGGCTGCTGGAAGCGTATCATCATCGAAAAACACGCAGTCTTTTTTTTCTTTAACTGCATGAAGCAAAGCAATATTCCTCAACCCCCCAAAACCTTGAAACGCTGAATCCGTGAATGATTCTTCACTGACGTGAATGCAGTCGCAACCAATTTTTGAAATAGTTTTAGCATTAACTGAGTGAATTTTTTCAGGATTAATAACTAGAAACAAGGATTTAGGAGAAAGAGAACTGTAAGCAGAAAGACAATCCCCCAACAACTCAGGTTTGGAGGAAAGAATAGAAACAAGCATTTCTCATCTAGAGCCTAGCTTGATGTCTTCCTTAGTGACAGTTTTTCTTCCAGCGTGTTTTGCCAGCTTGACTGCTTTTGAAGAAATATCCAAGCCAACTTCTTCCAATACATCAGCTAACGCTTCAGCCGCGTCTTGCGACACTCTGTCAGCGCCTGCTTTTCGAATCAATCGCTCTACTGGAGCTAAAGGTAAAATAGCCATTTTACTAGAAATCCACCCCTTTCCTAAATAAAAACCGCTCGTGCCTTAAAACACCCAATTCCAGGCTTCACGGGATTATAAACAACTCAATCCTGCTTTAAAAACACCTATCTTCCAGTATTTGTAAACCACCGGAATCGAGGCGTAGTTAAGGAATTAATTCGTTTACGAGCTAATAAATAAATATGGATTCTTTAGATTTGACTTTGTTAAAGCGAGACAAGGCAGAATTGCGGGATTATCAAGTAATAGCGGCTGAGAATTGCTTGAAGCACAACGCGCTAGTAGTCTTCCCGACTGCCATGGGAAAAACATTCGTAGCAATCCTAGTAATAGCTCACTTGTTGAACCAGAAAAAGAAATCCTTGTTTCTAGCGCCGACTAAGCCGTTAGCAATGCAACAAGCTGACCGGTTGAAGGATGTTTTGGAAATTAATCCCGAAGCAGTGCAAGTAGTTACTGGAGAAATACAACCAGAAAAACGAATCGAGTTATACAATAATTCTTGGGTCATTGTCGGCACACCCCAAACTATAGAACACGATGTTTTAAGCGGAAAAATAAAATTAACGGACTACAGCTTGATTGTTTTCGATGAAGCTCACCGAACAGTAGGAGATTACGCTTACGCATTTATAGCAAAGCAAGCCCTAGCGAAAAAAATCAAAGTAATTGGATTAACAGCTTCGCCATCTTCTCAAACCGAGAAAATAATGGAAGTATGCAATAACCTCGGAATCAACCACTTGGAAGTAAAAACCGAAAAAGACGCAGCCGAGTACTCGAACAAAGTAACGATTAACAACGAGTACGTAGACTTGCCTGAAGAATTCAAAGAAGTCAGAACACTACTAGAAGAAATACTCAAAGAAACGCTCTCGATACTCAAAGAAAACGGTTTTCTTGATTCTGCTGCTTTAACGACGCATAAAGGAAAATTATTAGCTTTGAGAGGTAAAATAATTCTAGCAACCAAGCACGATCCTCGCGCTTACCAAGCTTTAAGCAGTTTAGCTAAAGCATTAAACTTGGTTCAAGCAATCGACTTGCTGGAAAGCCAAGGCTTGCAGTCGTTAAACGAGTTTCTTTCATCATTGAAGGATAGGAAGACTAAAACTAAAGCAGTTCAGCAATTAATTGATGATTTTCGAATAAAAAAAATTCAAACGATTACTTCAACAATGCTTGAAAAAAACATTGAACACCCCAAACTAGAAAAACTTAAAGAAATTATTTCAAACTCAACCAAATCAGGACAAAGCGTTATAGTATTCGCTCACTACAGGAATAGCGTTGATTCTTTGCAGAAGGAATTAAACAAGCTGCCTGGCGTTGATGCTAGGATTATTGTCGGGCGAAGCAATGAAGGCATGAGCCAGAAAAAACAAAAAGAAGCACTCGACTCTTTTAGAAACAAGGAATTCAACGTCTTGGTTTCAACAAGCGTTGGAGAGGAAGGATTAGACGTTCCGGCTGTTGACTTGGTTGTTTTTTACGAGGCCGTTCCTTCTGAAATTCGATTAATTCAACGACGCGGCCGAGCTGGTCGTACGCGCGTAGGAAACGCGATTATTCTAGTAACTAAAGACACTAAAGACGAAGCATTCATGTGGATTTCAAAGCGCAAGGAAAAGAAAATGCACGAAACACTCAAGTCGATTCAAAACATTATTAGCGAAGCCCCTCAAAAAAAACTAGGAGAATACTGAAATGGACGAAAAACCAGAAATCACGTTAGACGACCGAGAATTAAAGAGTAAAACTGCGCGCAAGTTATTTGAATTAAACGCTTCACTAAGACCACAACGATTAATTATTGGAGACTATATTTTGAGCGACCGTGTTTGCGTTGAAAGAAAAACTAGCGAGGACTTGGAGAGTTCAATAATTGACGGTCGCTTATTCAGCCAAGCTAAAGAAATGTCTGCCGCGTACCAAGCGCCAATTATTGCAGTCATTGGAAGCGAATACTATAGAGTTCAAGAAAAAGCAGTTCGTGGCGCAATGATTTCGCTAATTATCGACTACAAGATACCAATATTGTTTTTTGACTCTGAGGAAGACTTGGCGGAATTTCTTTACGCTACTGCTTTCAAGGAACAATTTCAAGAAAAAAGAGAAATCAAACTACAATTCAGCAAGAAAACCGAATTATTGTCAGAACAACAACAATTAATCGTGGAAAGCATTCCAATGATTGGCCCAAAAAACGCTAAAGCACTCTTGAAACACTTCGGGTCGGTTGAAAAAATATTTACCGCTTCAGAAAAAGAATTGCAAGACTGTGAAGGAATCGGACCACTTCGCGCGAAAGAAATCAAGAAAGTCTTTACTGCCGCATACGAAACAGAATAAAACCAGAAAAAACAAAGAAGAATAATGGACAGAAAAATTACTGCTGCAAAAAGACACCCTGAATTAGAAATAGCTTATCACTCTAACCCTTTAGAAAAGACAGGAAACGACCGCGTATTTTCTAGAGGAACAAAATTCGGGCTAATAGATTATTTTGGTCATGAGGAAAAAAACATTCCTTTCGCAAACTTGGCAGCAACAATAATTACTAAAAAACTAAGCTTGCCAATACACAAAGCATTTCATCAAGCTAGTTTAGAATTACCGGTTAAAGCAGAAGAACTAGGCAAAAAAATAAACCGAACCACGTTAACTCCTTTCGCTACTGGAATTGGTTTTGATTACGCTAACGGAAAACTTACCTCCGCATCAGCTGGACACTTGCCAGCGTTATTTATCTACAGAAACGAAAAAGGCGAGTTAAAACACGAGTTTTACGAGAATCACTCTGCAATTTCCACAAGAGAACCATTAGGCATTTCAGAAAAAGAATACGAACAACCAAAAGGAAGTTTGCCGACTAACGGCATATGGATTGCTTACAGCGACGGAATTACGGAAACCAAAACTAGTTTAGGTAGAAAAGGAAACGGGGAAGGACAAAAACAACTAGCCGAAACCGCTTTGAAAATACTACGAAAACACCCTAAAACTCAAAACAACATGAAATTATTTTTAGAAAAACTTAGACGAGAATTAAGGAAACAAAAAAGCAAGCAAACTGATGACGAAACACTAATAGCATTCAAACCAAAAGGCTTCAGGCTGTAAGTTGGAAGGTGTCAAAAAACTTTTTCGACGGCTTTAATAATCGAGTAGCTCCTTGCTTGGTTGCTTCAATGTAACCGAAGTCTTTTAGTTCAGCAATGTAAGCGTATATTTCTCCACGAAAATAATTCTTTAACTCAGACTGCAATAATTGTCCTTTTTTTCCAATTAATGCGAGAATTCGAGTAGCTTTCCTGGATAACTCGGTTTGTTTTGATAGGAAAGCGACTTTCTCCAAGTAGTCAGGCTTGACTTCCAAGAATGCTTTGTCTTCAGTCATTGACAACGTAATAGCCGAATCGCTTGCGTCAAGCTCGCTTTTTAATTCATGCAATAATCCCGGAACGTATTCTTTTCCGCCGAGAACTTCGCTTAATTCCTTGAAACTCAAAGCACGGTTAGCTTGAAACAAAGCAGCTTCAATCAATCGCTTAGCTTGAAGCAACGCAGGAGCTTTCTTTACTAACTCCATCCCCTGCATTTCTTCCTCGAACTCAGGAGTCTCGACTAATTCTTCATCAACAGACTCCAACTTAAGGCCGGCTTTCATTTCACTAGGCATAACGAGAGTCAAAAATTTAAAACTGCGTACGCAGGAAAGCTTTTTTAAACTCGATTTAGCGTTATTTAGTAAGCTGAAAACTAGCTTTTTTAGTGAAACGCGTTTTCAGACTAAGAACAGTCGTTTATTCCCAACAGGGTATGGCTGTAAAAAAAATTGGTGAAACAAATGAGTGACTATCAACAATCAGGATTACTGCCTCAAGAAAAATACTTGGAAGCAGGAGCACACATTGGAACAAGAAACAAGCACGGTGGAATGAAAGAATACATTTACAAAGCAAGAAACGACGGATTGCACGTTATTGACTTAAAGAAACTAGACGAGCGATTGCTAGAAACTGCTCAATTGCTAGCAAAACAAGACGCAGGAAAGACATTCATTATTAGCTCTAAAGACAACGCTAAGAAGCCAATCCAAAAATTCTGCGAAATGACCGGCTTTCAATCAATTACCGGAAGGTTCACTCCCGGTCGTTTTACGAACCCTGCTAGAAACGACTTCGTCGAACCAGAAATGATCATGGTATGCGACCCAAGCGTAGACAAGCAAGCCATTAAAGAAGCCAGCACCTTCGGAGTACCCGTAATTGGATTATGCGATACAAACAACAACCCTGCCGGCTTAAGCCTAGTAATCCCAACCAACAACAAAGGAAGAAAAGCACTAGGACTAGTATTCTGGGTATTGACTAGAGAAGTATTAAAAGCTCAAGGAAAAATCACTTCAGACGAAGAATACTCCTTAAAACAAGAAGACTTCGAAGCATAAGAAAGCCTTTTAGAAAAAAAGGCTCTCGTCCCAAAAACTAATTCTTTTTCAATTTATTTTTCTTTTATTATGATTC
The DNA here is from genome assembly GCA_013360305.1 of Microcaldota archaeon. Taxonomy (GTDB): domain Archaea; phylum Micrarchaeota; class Micrarchaeia; order Norongarragalinales; family Norongarragalinaceae; genus JABWCK01. Next base: position 28,442 of record JABWCK010000002.1, on the reverse strand, counting down.
TAGAATGAGCGTGGTTTGAGGCTACAGTAACGTCAAAGCTTGCTCCGTGTTTTCTTTCAAAAGCTCTAGCTTGTTCCAAAGATAGTTTGGATACTAAGTCTTTAACGCAATCAAAACGAGAATTAACATTCAACACAGTACAATCAGAGCCGTTAACGGCTAAAGAAGAAGCAGACAAGGAAAAAGGAATCGTAGTTCTCGCAGCGTTGCCGCGAGCTTGTTTCAAAACATTCAAGCCCACTAAACCATGCATACAAAAAAGCCCTCCCTCAGTATTTTCTTGTAATCAAATACTCGGCTAAAGCTTTTAACTTTAACTTGCCTTGGTTTTCCGGCAAGAATGAATCAATTTTACTCCAAGACTTTTCAACAATACTTGAAGCAATGCCCACGGCATGATCGATCGATCCTGCTTGCTTGATTATTTCAATAGCTTCCTTTATTAATTTTTGATCCTTGGTATGCATGTTCAAAATTTCCTTTAAGCGAGCTGCTTTTGGACTGTGTTGCATTGCGTGAATAGTCATTAGCGTTCGTTTTCCTTCAGAAATATCTCCGCCGATTTCCTTGCCGTATTCTTCATCGGCAGTTAAGTTCAACACGTCGTCTTGAATTTGGAAAGCTACTCCAATGCTTTCGCCGAAATCTCCTAACGCGTCAACTTGCTCTTTGCTTGCGGAGGAATGAACTGACGCCAAACGGCAAGCCATTCTACTCAAGCAACCAGTCTTGAAAGCAGCCATTTGCAAGTATTGTGCTTCACTTACTTCTTCCTTTAATCCGCGGTGCCAGTAAATGTCAATTCCTTGACCAATAGATACGTTAACCATTTCAATCAAGAATACATTCATTAACTCGTTTCTTAATTCTGAAGAATAAGGAGAATTCAATATAGTCATTGCAGGAATAAAGTACACGGAATTACCAGCGTTAATAGCAATGTCTATTCCATAAATGTGGTGCAAGCAAGGTTTTCCCCTTCTTTCATCAGACGAGTCTTCAACGTCATCCGCGACCAGAGTAGCGTTATGCGTCAACTCGACTAAAGCAGCTAAGTTTAAGGCTTTCTTGTAATCCTTGCCTAAAGCTTCGCAAGTCATTAACAATAAAGCAGGCCTCCATCGCTTGCCGCCTCTCTCGAGCAAGTCCCAAAACGGAGTATTAATTGAGCCATTAATAGCTTGCAAGTCGAGTTCGTAATTAATTTTTCCAGAAGTCTTTGAAATACTGGATGAATTATATTTCTTTGGAAGTAATTCCTGCATTGATGCTTCTATTTCAGGAACAAATTTCTTGATTTCAACCTTTATATCCATTAAAATATTTTTAACATAATCACTTATTAACACTCAGTGAGTGACTAATTTCAATGGATTTCGTTAAACAATTAACTGAAGTATTAAGGCATTCAGTAAAATGGACTAAACAACCATTCACTACTCTTTATTACACTGCAGTCGCAGCCGCAGTAATTGGTTTATTGTTCTTGGTTGCGGGAATAATAATGCTAGTACTAGGATTGATTGGATTCGCAGTGCCTCAACTAGCTAACGAAATAAAAACAACAATAATAGGACTAGCCCTCGCTTCAATCGGTTTGACTGGCTTCTTGTTGTTTATTTTCATTGGTTCAATCTTGTTGTCTGGAGCAAACGCTTTGATTTACTCGGACGGGTTGAAAAAACAAAACTTGAAGGTTCGCGAACTAAAAATAATAGACTTCGTGAAATTCTTTTTACTGAACATATACATAGCAATAGCAGCTATTTTTTCTATTTACTGGCCGCAACCATTATTCGTCTTGTTCGGAACAGGAATACTGACTTACTTGGGTTTTATTTCAGGCGGCTGGTTGCTTGGAACAATACCGTTATTCTTTTTCGTAATCAGCGCAGGTTTTTACTTACTCAACATAATCTACCAACAAACTCGACTAATGCTTACTCCATTCTACTTCTTGACTAAAACAAACAGCATTACTACCGCGGCATCAATGTCTTACTTGAAAACAAACCACCGCGCAATAAGCTTGCTGGCTTTAACGATTTTATCGAGTTTAATAATTAGCTTAACGATTCAAATCGCTGTCGGAGTAATTCAATTCCCATTCAACATAATCAGCGCGTACTTGCCAATCGTAAACGTAATAACGTTGTTGATTTGGGCTGCGGGAAGCATTGTTTCAATGTTTGCAGTAAATTTCGCTTTAACTAAAATCTTTTACTTGACTGAAAAAGACTTGATTTGAACTCCTTCGAAGGGAAGTTTTATTACTAATTGTCCAACTCTAGGTCTAGGCCGGTCGATTGGAAAATCAGCGATTTCGCTTTTAGTGAAGACGTGAAATAATTTTGCTAATTCTTGTTTTGAAGAATAATCAGGATACGTTAAAGTAACTGAATAAAAATTCTCCACTAAACCCAACGACTTGAGCGAGTGGGAATAAACATCAATTACTTTAAAGCCTTTAGAAACTAAACCAGAAAAAACTGGTTGGTCTAAGTAAAACTTTAAGTTTTGAGCGTCTACAGAGTGTTCAATCACTTGAAAACAAAGAAGAAGGAAATAGTTAAAACAATTAGTTTACTACTTTGAACTTGAACCCGTAAGCAATGACGCCTTCAGCTCCGTCAGCGAATATCCTGCGGAAAACCATTTTTACTGGAGCGCCTACTTTCACTTTATCTTTACTAGAATCAACTAATTGGCTTAATACTTTAACTTTGTTAGGCAATTCAATAATTGCCAAGAAGTAAGGCGTTTCGTGCTGAAAACCCGCAGGGCCAGAGTGAACTTCAGTAAACGAGTAAACCTTTCCCTCCCTAGGCATTTGCTTATCAACTAACTTGCCTTTGCTTCTACAGTGGGGGCAAATAGTTCTTTGAGGAAAGTAATCAGTCTTGCAATTATTACAATGGCTACCTAGCAAAGTGTATCGCTCGGGAATTTTTCTCCAAATCAAAGGCAAAGCGTCTCTCATTTTTTTATCACGTTCGTTTTCTCAAAGTTTTTTGTAAATGTGAACTACGGCAGTAGCTCCGCTTCCTCCAACGTTGTGGCTTAAAGCGTATTCAGCGTCTTTTACTTGGCGTTGGCCTGCTTTTCCTTGAAGCTGCCACAAGCATTCTACTGCTTGTTTTACGCCAGTAGCTCCAACCGGGTGACCGCATGCTTTCAAACCGCCTGAAGTATTAACTGAAACAGTTGAATTCAAAGCAGTTTCTCCATCCTCAGTTGCTTTTCCGCCTTTTCCTTTAGGGAAAAAGCCTAAGTCTTCTATCGCGAGTATTTCAGCTATAGTAAAACAATCATGAACTTCAGCCAAGTCAACGTCTTTAGGCGTAATCTTAGCTTGCTTGAACGCGTCTTTAGCAGCTATTTGAGTAGCCTTCAACGAAGTAAGCGTCTCGCGACCCGTTAAAGCTAGCGAATCGCTTGCTTGAGCTGAAGCTATTACTTCAACTGGTTCGTCAACGAATTTTTTAGCCACATCGCTAGCAGCTAGAATAACCACAGCCGCCCCGTCACTAATTGGAGAGCAATCGAATAATTTTAAAGGCGAAGCAATAACTGAAGCATTCATTGCTTGCTCTAAAGTAATAGGACTCCTAAATTGCGCGTACTCGTTATGCACTGCATTAGCGTGATTCTTGACAGCGCATAAAGCTAGTTGTTCTTCGGTAGTGCCGTATTCAAGCATGTGTCTCTTAGCCATTAAAGCGTATAAAGCTGGAAAAGTAGCGCCGTTAAACAATTCCCACTCCTGGTCTCCTGCTCCGCCTAATGCTAGTGAAGCTTCTTCAACGCTGACTTCAGTCATTTTCTCTACTCCACCAACAGCGACTACGTCATACATTCCTGAAGCAATAGCTTGAATTCCTTGACGTAACGCAACGCCTCCCGAAGCACAAGCTGCTTCACAGCGAGTCGATGGAAGAGGATTTAATCCTAATTGGTCTGCGATTAAAGCACCAACGTGTTCTTGGCCAAGCAATCGGCCTGACGCCATGCAACCGCCGTAAATAGCTTGAATGTCTTTTCCTTCAATTTTTGAATCGTGTAACGCTTTCGCTCCTGCTTCAGCAACCATTTCCCTGAAACTAATTTCCCAGTGTTCTCCGAAATGCGTTAATCCGCCGCCAATAATAGAAACTTTTCTCATATCAATCGCCCAAAGCCTTCAATTTTTGTCTGTGTTTTACGTACAACGCGTAATCAATGTATTCTTTTTCTGCAACTAATTCTTGAACGCTTGGTTTACTGCGTTTCTTCTCGATTTCCTTAGTTACTTTAATCGAGAAAGCATCACTGCCTGCACCAGAACCATACGATACTACTAAAACTTCATCGTTTGGTTTAGCTACGTCTAATACTGCAGCCAAACCAACCATGGCTGCTCCGGAATAAGTATTACCAATCATTGGAGTAAGCAATCCAGTCTTTATTTTTTCAGCATCAACGCCTAACTTCTTAGCCGCTGCTTGAGGAAACTTTCCATTAGGCTGGTGAAAAACAACGTGATCAAAATCATTCGCCTTCTTGCCTATTTTTTTCAACAATCCTTCAGCTGCGCTTAACACGTGCCTAAAATAAGCAGGTTCAGCTGTAAATCTACCCGCATGGCGAGGAAATTCAGCGTGTTGTCGCCTCCAAAAATCAGGAGTATCAGTCGTGAAAGAATAAGTGTCTTCAATTAAAGCAATCGGCTTGTCATTACCAATCAAGAAAGCAGCTCCGCCACTACCAGCAGAAAACTCTAAAGCATCATTCGGTCGACCTTGAGCGGTGTCGGAACCTACAGCTAAACCGACTTTAATCATTCCAGAATCAACCATACCCATACAAGTTTGAATACCCGTAGTTCCAGCCTTGCAAGCGAACTCGAAGTCAGCAGCAGTCATTACAGGACTCGCTCCGACAGCGTCGCCAACAATCGTAGCAGTTGGTTTTACAGCATACGGTTTTGACTCGCTGCCTACGAATACTGCACCAATGTCATCCGGATTAACTCCAGACGACTCTATAGCGTTCCTAGACGCTTCGACAGCAATAGTCGCCGAGTCTTCATCAAAAGCAGCGACTGCTTTTTCCTTAATGCCTAAACCGCTTGAAACACGAGCAGCGTCCTTACCCCATACTCTAGCTATTTCTTCAACTTTAATCCTAAAGCGAGGAATAAACACGCCGTAACCAATAATGCCAGCCATTTTTTCAATCAAACTCTAATCTAGTGGGAAAAAAAATACAAGAAGACTATCAATAGAATCGTTAAAAAGCCTAACCCAGTTCGCTATTCAACGAAAAGAAAGCGTTAATTAATTCAACGCGGTCAAGTAGAATAATGACTTCACAAATAAAATGGAACGAATTCCATAAAAAATCCTTGCAAGAAAAAATCGACTTCTTGAAAAAAAACACTCACCTTACCAAAGAAGAATTTACTTTGTTAGAAAACGCGTTGAGCTTCGAAACCGCTAACAACATGATCGAAAACGCGATTGGAACCTTTCAGTTACCACTAGGCATTGCAACTAACTTCAAAATCAACGGAATCGAAAGATTGATTCCTTTCGTCATAGAAGAACCATCGGTTGTTGCAGCCGCAAGCAAAGCAGCCGAAATCACTCTGCCTCAGGGATTCACTGCGTCAACTGATGAACCAATAATGATTGGGCAAGTGCAACTAGTCAACGTTCCAGACGCTAAGAAAGCAATAAAAGCGATTGAAGCTAGTAAAAAAAAACTAATTGACTCTATAAATGATCCTTCTTCGACTATTTTCAAGCAAGGCGGCGGGGCAAAAAACTTTGAAGCAAAAATAATTCAAACCACTCGCGGCGAATGCGTTTGCGTTTACTTGGAAGTAAACGTTCAAGACGCAATGGGAGCCAACACAGTAAACTCAATGTGCGAAAAACTCGCTCCCTTGTTAGAAGAATTAACCGGAGGAGAAGCTCGATTACGCATTCTATCAAACCTAGCTGTAAAGCGGTTAGCTAGAGCTAAGGCAGTATGGACTAAGGACAATTTGGAAAAATCGTTTAAAGGAGAATTTACTGGAGAAGAAATTATTGAGCGGTTTTTGGATTGTTATGCTTTCGCTGAAGCCGATCCATATAGAGCGGTGACTCACAACAAGGGAATAATGAACGGAATAGACGCAGTAGTTATAGCTACAGGAAACGATTTTCGCGCTATCGAAGCAGGAGCACACGCTTTCGCTTCGCTAACAGGTAGATACAAGCCTTTGACTAAATATTACAAGAATAAGAATGGGGATTTGGTTGGGGAGATTGAGTTGCCTTTGGCGTTGGGAATAGTCGGCGGAGCAACAAAAACACACCCCCTCGCACAAATGAGTCTTAAATTACTAGGAGTAAAGACTGCTAAGGAATTGGCGGAAATAATTGCTTGTGTTGGACTAGCTCAAAACTTTGCTGCAGTTCGTGCTTTGTCAACAGAAGGAATCAACCGGGGCCACATGCGTTTGCATGCTAACAATATTGCAGTAATGGCTGGAGCAAAAGGAGAACAAATAAGAAAAATCGCTGAAAAAATGTACGAAGAAAAAAACGTCAAACTCGAACGAGCAAAAGAATTGATGAAATAATTATTTTTGTACTTTTTCTATTCTTGGTCCTTCAGAAGCAAGAAAAAATTGTTTTTACAACACAACAAATATTTTTTATAACTTTAAAACGCTAGTAGTTACCTAAATGAATTCTAAAAAACCATCGTTGTTTGGAACAAAGGAAAGTGATTGTAAACAATTAGTCGTAACTGTTCTTAGTGCAGAATGGCCTCTTTCTACAAAACAGGTTTATAACAAAATTAAGAACGATCTAAACTACAATATAAGTTATCAAGGCGTCCACAAAGTAGTAAAACAACTAGTAGACTTAAGTATAATCTCAACAACTAAAAATAACAAATACGAATTGAACTTAAATTGGCTTAAAGAAATCGAAAGGTTTGGAAGAATTACTAAAAACGCTTACTCCGAGACTAAAAAAGGACTAACCACGCGTAATACGAAGACAGCAAACATAAGAATCTATACCAGCCCTGATGATTTTTATCTAATATTAAATCAACTTGTTCTCAAAGAATCAACTATTAGACTCGCCAGTAAAACGCCTGCAATAATCTTGTCAAAAGAAACAGAACTTACTCCACTTCGGAAGACATATGTAGAAAACCTGTTGAAACTCACTACAAAAGGTGTTCTTAAAGCAAAGTATTTATTTTCTACCGATTTGACAAGAAAAAAAATACTAGCCGAGAAAGATAAGAAAGCAATAAACACCCTAAAAAAACTTTCAAAAATAACGGGGTTGCGATTAAGACACGCACCGTTACACACAGTAACGACACTAGTTATCGGAAGCAAAGATTGTATGATAGGTTTTGCTTCACCGAGCCACACGGATTTAGTAGGAATTCTTCATATGAGTAGTCTAGATACTAAAGAAATATCAAATATTTACGATAATATTTTCGTAAATGCTAACGAGTGCAAAGAATTCATAGACGAGATTGAAAACGAATTAAACCCAGCAAACAGAATTTAAAGAACTAGAATTAAACTATAATATATGCCGGAGGAACTAGTAAACAAATATCATAAGACAATTAATTTACCCTTTTTTGGACCATACATTACTGGGAGAAAAATAACTAGAAAAGAAGCAAACACCACCAAGCAACCACACGTATTCGTCATGCTCCTTCTAAAAGACGGAGAAGGTAGAATATTACTTCAACAAAGAGCAGCAAGTAAAAATGATTATCCTAATTTTTATACAACAAGTGCGTCCGGGGGATTACAGGCGACTAAAGGCCCTTTTGCAGTATCAGAATTCATCAAGGGTGCTGCAATAAGAGAAGCAATAGAGGAATTAGGAATCGAAAGACAATCAATTAAAAAACTAAAAGTTTTGTGGAAAATACCAAGAGAAATTGACAGTGACAACCCCCACAGACTATACCTTCCACTTATTGCCGAATACGAAGGTAGTTTTAAAATAAATGAAAAAGAAGTAAACCCAAAAGGAACGACTCATTATTCAACACAAGAAATATCCGAATTATTAAAGAAAGAAAAATTTACGCCTGCTGCCAGAGTCATTCTAATGCATTATCTTAAAACTTTAAATAAATAAAAAAATATTAAAAATAAACAGAAATCATTTTGTATAAAAAAAGATATGAAGTATAATGAAGACTACCTATTCTAATTTACAACAAGAAATTAGTCCTGACGTGTACTACAAAGCTGCGACTCGAATGGTTGCAAACGCAAATGAATTTTATGTAGCAGCAAAAACACCTACTTTGTTAATTTTTCAAGAACAAAAAGGACTATGGAGAAAAAAATATACTCACAAAGCAATGAACAAAATATTTTCAGGACTAAAAACAGTTTATTTATCGTCTTTGCCCGAAACTAAACAAATGCTTTTAACAATGGATAAAAAAACTTTAGAAAAAACACTTCAACTATGGGAAAAATACTTATCACTACCCAACTTTAGAATGGGTTTTATAAATAACTCTAATTTTAAGAGCATGATTATGGACGAGAATTTCGCGGTTTACGCAATTAAAGACAAGGAAACGGGAAAGAGTGTTGGGATCAGAGTTGAGGAAAACTTGATTGCTTCAAAACAATTTAAAAAACTAGAAAAAGAAGCAGATTATGATGTTAAGAAAATAATTTCAGAACTAAAAGGGCAAAGTGGTCGAAAAAAGTTCTGATCTCGCCATTGCCCACTAATTATTTTACTACTTTTTCTATTCTTGGTCCTTCAGAAGCAAATGAAGCAACTTTGATATTATATTTAGAGCCTAATTTTTTCTTTATTTTTTCTACTTCTTTTTCTTTAGATAACGCAATCACTACGCCACCGGGGCCACATGCGCCTGTGCCTTTAGCACCTAAACAACCACTAGCAACTAAATCGCGAATTGTTTGATCCATACTATCAGGTATTACTCCACTTTTTTGTAGTAGAAAATGATTTTCTAAAAATAACTTGCCTAGTTTTGCAGAGTTTCCGTTTTGTTTTAATTCTCCAATAATATCTTTAGTTATTGGCTCGAACAAATCAACGATAAACTTTCGCTCAACAGGATTTACGTCATTAGGATGCTTGCCTACTAACGTTTTGGAGAATAAAGTTACTAATTCTCCTGTAGTTAATGGAGTTTCTTTCAACTTGCTTTCTACAATAAGTAACACTATAGAGCGTGGTAGCACTAGTTTTTTTTCTTTAAAATTAAAAACAACTTGGCCTTTCTTCCATTGTTTTTTCATTGTTAAGGAAGAATTTCCTAAAACAGTACGAGCATCTATTCCCGAAGGAGCTACATGGAAAACTTTTTCAAATTCTTGTGTTGCATCAAAAAGTTCTTGTTTGCTGGGAGTACGTCCATCTAAATGATACAAAGCTAAAGCAAAAGCTGCTCCAATACTAGCACTATTACCCGTACCCTTAGGCATTCCGCTGTAACCCAAAGTAACTTTTACGCCACTTGAAGGATTAACTAAAGAAAAAACTGAGTTAAAAGCATCTCTTAATTGTTTTTTTGAATTTGGAGGCAAAACCACTTTACGAGAAGAAATAGTTTTTATCGTAACGCTGTTTCTAGAATCTAAAGGGACTGCTAATCCCGTACAACCATGAACGACTGCATGCTCACCAGTAATAATGATTTTAGTAGGAGCAGAAGCAGTTATTTCCATAATAACAATTTATGTTTTAGTTTTAATATTATAACTTCCACTTAGTTTTGGAACATAAAACGATAATATACTCAAATGGTGAAATGAATGAATATTGTTACTTGTGAAGCGACTGCTAACATTGCGGTAGTAAAGTATTGGGGAAAAAGAGACGATAAGCTAATCTTGCCTACTAATTCGAGCTTGAGTTTTACTATGGATGAACAACTAAGAACTCGAACAAGTGTTGCTTTTGATTCATCGTTTAAAGAAGATGAGTTTTGGTTGAATGGAAAGAAAATGGATTTAACCGATAAAGAAACTGCTGAAAGATTGCAACAAATAGACGTCATAAGAAAAAAAGCAGGAATAACAACCAAGGCTAAAATCGTTTCGCTTAATTGCTTCCCGACTGCTGCAGGATTCGCTTCAAGCGCGGCAGGACTAGCAGCATTAGCTTGCGCTGCTTCAAAAGCTGCTGGATTAAACTTAAGTCCTTCAGAATTATCCATACTAGCAAGGCTAGGAAGCGGTTCTGCTTGTAGAAGTGTTGACGGTGGTTTCGTAGAATGGAAAATGGGTTCAAAAACAGATGGAAGCGATAGCATAGCCGTTCAAATTGCGCCTGCATCACACTGGCCAGAATTGAGAAACGTTATTGCAGTAGTTGATGCTGGAAAAAAGAAAGTATCATCAAGAGCAGGAATGAAGCAAACCATTGCCACTAGCGTATTGTATCCAGCTAGATTGCAGTACGTGCCAAAGTTAATTGAAGAAATGAAGAAAGCAGTACTAGCTAAAGATTTCGCTAAATTTGGAGAGTTAACAATGCGCGAGTCGTCAAACATGCACGCAGTAATGCTTGACACTTGGCCCTCGATCACTTACTTGAATGATTATTCAAAAGAAATAATGTACGCAGTTCAAGAATTCAACGCATCTAAAGGAAGCATTAAGGCAGCTTATACTTTTGACGCTGGTCCAAACGCTCACGTTTATACTACCGCAGACCAAGTAGAAGAAGTAGTCAAACTATTAAGCAGAATTGAAGGAGTTACTAAAACAATGGTTTGCAAAGTAGGCGAAGGACCAAAATACTTAAACCAAGGACACTTGATTGATTCTAACGGCAACGCTAAGGAAGCTCGCTTTGATGAAATAAAGAAAGAAATCATTGTGAAATAAAATGGTAATTTGTTCTGCTCCAGGAAAAATATTATGGATTGGAGGATACTCTGTTTTAGACCGACCTCACGTTTCACTAGTTACAGGCGTAGATAAAAGAGTTTACGCTAAAGCAGAAGAAAGTTCTGATTTAAAGTTTGTTTCAAAACAATTTGGTTACGATTTTACTACTACGTTTAACGAAAAAATCGAATGCAAGAATGACAAGGCAAAGTTCGTTTGCACAGTTGCAGAAATTTGTTTGAATTACTTGAAAGCTAAAGGAAAAGCAACCAAAAACTTTACTCTAACTACTTATTCTGATCCCGCGTTTGGAATTGAAGACAAAGCAGGCTTAGGAAGCAGTGCCGCAGTAACTACTGCAACTACCGCAGCAATAATGGCACTACACGAATACGACGTTACGGGAAAGGATAAAGACTTAATTCATAAGATTTCTCAGTATGCTCACAGTGAAGCTCAAGGAAAAATTGGATCTGGTTTTGACATTGCAGCAAGCGCTTTTGGAGCAGCTAAATACGTCCGCTATTCACCAACAATGATTAACAAAGAAAACTTTCCTCAATTCTTAGATTCTGATTGGGATTATGAAATTCAACCCGCCAACTTGCCTAAAGATTTTCACGCAGCAATAGCAAACGTGGTTGGCGAAAGCATGTCTACTAGTGAAGCAGTAAAGAAATGGAAGGCTTGGAAAGAAATTAACCCTGAAGAAAACAAAAAATTATTTACCGAACTAAATCAAGAAAACGCAAGCGCAATAGACGCATTGCATAAAGGAAATAACGAATCATTCAAACAACACTTTCAAAAAGGATGGGAATTGACTGCATTATTTGGAGAAAAAATAGGCGCTGCAGTCTCAACGCCACAATTAAACGAGTTAATAGAAGAAAGCTTAACTAACGGGGCTTTTGCTTGCAAGCTTCCGGGAGCAGGCGGCGGCGACAGTATTGCAGCTATTTGCTTAAGCAAAGCAGACAAGGAAAGACTTGAAGAATTTTGGCGTCACAACGCGATAAAAAAAGTCCAACCATTGCAAATAGGAATAAGCAATGAAGGGATTAGAATCGAAACTCATTTCCCAGGCTAATTTCCTTCTTTTTTAACTTAAACTAACTAATTCTTTCTGTAAATGATTGTTTTGAAGGCTGCTTTGTTGAAGTTAGAAGGCGTTTTAGTTAGTGTAAAACAGTTGGAAGCTTACGTTATTGTTCAAAGCTTTAACAAAGCAGGCATTACTATAAAACAAAACTTGAACGACTTGTTTTACTTGCATTCGTTGCCCGAGTTCGCTAGTAGGAAAAATTTCTTCAAGGCGTTGCTAGTAGTGTACAAGCTTGGCAAGATTGTTGATTCCGAGAAAATAATTCTAGAAATCAACAAGTTTACTGAAAAGGATGAAAAAACAATTTCTATCGCTTTAAGGAAGTATGAGGAATTGTATTCTGGATGGGTTAAGTTGAATCACATGGTTAAGCCGCTAGCAGAACCTGGCAGCTTGAGTGTTTTCTTGCAGAAAAAAAAATTCAAAGTAGCCGTTTACACTAACTTGGATAAAAAATTCGCCGAGTTTTTGCTGGATAAGTACGGGATTCAAACTAACTTGATTATTTGTAAGAACGATAAGCCGTTTGGTTTTGCGTCTAAGCAATTCAAGCTAAAACTAGAAGAGTGTTTCATAGTAACTGATTCAGTTGCGGAAGTTCAAGCAGGTAAAAAAATAAAGTGCACTACTATTGGAGCAATTACTGGAGTTTCTACTAGGGAACAATTAGTTCTTGAAAAGCCAGACTTCATGATTCAAGGATTAAAGGACTTGCAAAAAATCCTCGAAAGCTATACTGGATAATAAAAAACAGCCTTGATTTTCTTGCTGGCTTTCAATTTCTTAACCAAGTCACTAGCCCTATGCGAAGGTCCTTCGACTAATAACACTTCAACACACCCGTTTTTTGAAGACTTGTGAATCTTAGTTTCAATAACGTCCTCAAACTCGTGAGATAATTTCGAAACAAAATCATCACCAGCATGATTGTGAACTACAGTAATAACTAAAGACGCGTTTGCAGGTAAATCGTCTAATGAAACGTATTGCTGCATTAACGATTTTACGCCCTCACGCAATACCTTGCTCCTACTATTATAACCTAATTTCTTTCCGGCTTTGTCTAAATCACTCAAGAACTCGTCATCTAAAGACAAGCTAATAATCTTCATTAATTAGTAAAAACAAGCAAGGAATTTAATAACTAGCCTTTTTCTTTCTTCAACAATCTCTTTTTTGTTGCAAGACCACCTTTGCCGGAATAACCGCCCAAGCCATTCTTAGCAACAACTCTATGACAAGGAATCTTAGGAGCAAAAGGATTTCTTGCAAGAGCAGTCCCCACCGCCCGAACTGCTTTAGGCTTTCCAATACTAACCGCAATTTGAGAATAAGTACGCGTTTCTCCTTTTGGAATTTCACTGCACGCAATCAAGACTTTTTGCTGAAACTCAGTCAACGAATCGAATTCTTTTTTCTCCGCACTAGTTAAGTTCACAACAATAAGCACCATGAATTAATTAATCAGGAACGCGGTTTTTAATCCCTTGTTGCTTAATTAATAATAATGACTAAGATTGCTGATCGTAAGGCGCAACACGTTGATATTGTTTTGAATAAGGACATTGATTTCAAAAACAAGAAAACGGGCTTTAACGATATTGACTTCTTGTATTACGCTTTGCCTGAAATGAACTTCAATGAAGTTTCTTTGAAAACTAGTTTCTTAAAGCACTCTTTCCAAGCACCGTTATTAATTTCTTCAATGACCGGCGGTTACGCCGAAGGAGAAAAAATCAACCAAGAACTAGCTATTGCTGCAGAAGCAGAAGGAATACCAATGGGTTTTGGTAGCATGAGGCCAATGCTCAAGCATTCGGAATTAGCAAAAACGTTTATGGTGCGAAAACACGCTCCAAAAGCAGTTTTGTATGGAAACTTCGGCGCGGCTCAATTGTTGGAATACACTCCAAAGCAAGTTTGTGACGCTGTAGAAAAAATTGAAGCCAACGGTTGTTTTATTCACATTAATGCGTTGCAAGAAACCGTACAACCAGAAGGAGATAGAAACTGGGTTGGAGTCTTAAAAGCAATTTCAAAACTATGCGATTATGCAAAGTTTCCGATTATCGCTAAAGAAGTAGGCGCGGGAATTAATGGATTCGTCGCAAGAGAGCTTCAAGAAGCAGGAGTTAGCGCCGTAGATGTAGCCGGAGCAGGAGGAACTAGTTGGACTGCGATTGAAATTTACAGGAAAGGCGCAAAGGAAGGAAACTTGTTCTGGGACTTTGGAGTGCCAACGTTGACCGCATTACAACAATGCTCGGCATCAACTTCACTACCCTTAATCGCGTCAGGCGGGTTAAGGAATGGTTTAGATTGCGCGAAAGCAATTCGATTCGGTGCTTCTCTTTGCGGAGTAGCTAAGCCATTCATTCAAGCTCAAAACAAGGGCGGAGTGAAAGCAATTCGTGAAGAAATCCAGTCATTCAAGAAAGGATTACAGATAGCAATGTTTTTGACTAGAAGCAAGAACTTAACGCAACTAAAGAAAGCCAAGATGTTAGAAAATGGCTAATACTTTTGTTACTGAACGCAAAACAATTCAAGGAAAAACAATAACTATAATCACTCCAGCAATGCAAAACGAGTCGCTTGATGCGTTAGGAACACAACCAACTACTGCCAGTACTCCTAAACTCCCAGAAATAGACGCGTTGTTCGTATTAGAACACGAAAATACTGAAAACAACCCGGTTACTAAGCACTTGGTAGAACAATACAAAAGAAAAGGGACTCCAATAATAAAAATAAAATCAGAAGAATTAAGCAGGCTAGAATCAATACCTAAAACTCGCAGGAAAGCTTGGTTTAACCAAAAATTGCTGACTAGCTTGCTACTAGCAACCGGAGCAGGCAGTAGCGCTGCATTGTCAAGCCAAGAACCAATAACTAGGCGACGCTTTTTGAAAAACGCGCTGCGCGCACTAGCAGGCGTTACGTTATTAGCTTCAGGAACTAATTTTACTGAATACTATTCAGAACAAAAACACGATGCTGAATTAGTTGATGAAAAAAATATTAGACACGGAGTTAAAGTATCTTTACTCAGAGGAAAAGTAATTGGTGGAGAATTAGTAAACACTAAATACTCCAAGCCTGGTTTTTTGGAGTTGGGTAATACGGCTTTTCCTGAAAAGCTTTAATTAAAAAAAAGTTCAAGTGTTAAAGGCAATGGATTTAAAAAAAATAGTTAAAAAATACGCTTTAAAGAACGCGTTGGATTACGGTCGAGCTAATCCTAACGGAGTAATCGGTAAAGTTATCGCTGAATCTCCAGACGCTAAGAAAGACATGCGCGAAACAATGAAATTGATTGCTGAAACCATCGCGGAAGTAAATGAATTAACTAAGGAGCAAGTGGAAGAACAAATTCAAGAATTCGTTTTCATAGAAAAAAAACCAGAAGAAACGAAAAAACTATCCCTACCCGGATGCGAAGAAGGATTAGTCGTGACAAGATTCTTGCCTGAACCTAACGGGTACGCCCACTTGGGACACGCTAAAGCATTTTTCTTAAACCACCAACTAGCTAAAGACTGGAGTGGAAAAATTTGTTTAAGATTTGATGATACTAATCCAGAAACCGAAAGCCAAGAATTCGTAGACTCCATCAAAGAAGCACTCGCCTGGTTAGGCGCAGAGTTTGACTCGCAGTCGTTTACTTCCGATTCAATGCCTAAACTAATTGACTACTGCAAGAAACTAATTTCTTCAGGCGACGCTTATTTTTGCACTTGCCAACAAGAAGAAATGCGCGCCAACAGAGAAGCAAAAAAAGCTTGTGCTTGCAGGAGTCAAAGCGTTGAAGAAAACCTAGCGGGCTGGGAGAAAATGAATTCAACCCTAAACCCAGGCGACGCAACGATTAGGTTAAAAGGCGACTTGACTGCGTTGAATACAGTAATGCGCGATCCAGTATTGTGGAGGATTATTCACTCCCCCCACTACAGGCAAGGAACTAAATACAAGGCTTGGCCTACTTACGATTTTGAAGCATCAATAATGGATTCAATAAGCGGAGTCACTCACGCGCTTCGCAGCAAGGAATACGAGTTGAGAGACGAGTTATACAACTATATTCTAGACAAGCTTGGTTTAAGGAAGCCGGTATTGTATGATTTTTCTAGGCTGAACATTAAAGGAACAGTCTTAAGTAAAAGGCATATTAAACCACTAATCGAAGAAAAGAAAGTATGGGGATGGGACGACCCGCGTTTGCCGACGATTTTTGGATTGAGAAGGAGAGGAATATTACCAGAAGCAATTAAGAAATTCGTTTTGAGTTTTGGCTTAAGCAAAGTAGAAAGCCAACCTGGCTGGGATGCTTTGTTAACAGAAAACAGAAAATTACTAGAACAACAAGCCGAACACTACTTTGCAGTAGAAAACCCGGTTAAAGCACTAATCAAGAACGCCCCATCAAGTACAGGACTACGCTTAGCAAAACACCCTTCTTTAGAGAAAGGAACACGATTCTTGAACCCCAAACAATCAATATACGTTTCAAAAAAAGACTTTGATGAATTAAAACAAGGAGAAGAAGTCAGGTTGAAAGACTTGTACAACTGCATAGTCTTTGAAAAAACTCAAAGCACTATAGTCTTCAAGTATTCAGGAAAAGACTTGAAACAAAACAAGAAACTCCAATGGGTTCCAGTAGAAGAAGCAATAAAGTGCGAGTTAGTAGAATTAAGCGACTTATTCATAGACGAAAAATTCAACCCAGCCAGCCTACGCACAAAACAAGGTTTTTGCGAGAAAGACTGCCTCCAGTTAGAAGAAGGACAAGTAATTCAGTTCGAAAGAATCGGCTTCTGCAAGCTAGACGATAAGCAAAAAATGCGTTTCATAATAAGTTGTTAAAAAAAAAGAGGAAGGAAAAGAAATTACCTGCGTCTTCGTGCAGCTTTGCGGGCTGGCCTTGAAGGCATGGCCATTTCTTTAGCCATTGATGGTGATTGAAGCATTAAAGCACCCATCAAGAAGACAGTCCACCACAATGCCATTTCGTAAATGTTCATTGTTGGAGTAACTCCATTCAAAAAGTTGGCTAGGTTTACTAGTTGGGTTCCGATCAAGAAAGCACCAATAGTGAAAATCATTACTTTAGTAAATATTTCTCCTCTCAAATTCATATCCCTCCGTTTAAAACGAAAATTGTTTAAAACATTAAGCAAACCATTTATAAAGCAATATTGTTTGGAGCAAATGAACGAGTTGCAAAGTTTTTTAAAGAGCTCAAAGCATTAACTATTTTGCTTCTTTTTTAGAGAAGAATTCAATGACCTATTAAGTAGCTTGTAAAAGCTTCGGGTAAAAAAATGGTGAGAAAATTATATGGCGAAAAGTTACGTAGACAACGAGACTCCTTCTGATGTACAAGCAAGCGTTTTGCAAGTCTTAGAGAAATCTAGACAAAGTGGCGGACGCATTAGGAAAGGAATTAATGAAGCCACTAAGGCAATCGAGCGTGGTGAAGCGAAACTAGTTATTGTCGCAGGCGACGTTGACCCTGAAGAAATCGTAATGCACTTGCCAGTATTATGCAAGGAAAAAGGCATTGCTTACTGCTTTGTAAACACTAAAGACGAGCTAGGCAAGGCTGGCGGGCTAGGAGTCGGTACAAGTGCTATTGCAATCAACTCTGGCGGAGCTGCTGATGAGGAATTAAAGAAAGTAATCGAGAAACTAGGCGGCAAAGTAACTGAATCAAAAACAGTTGAAAAGAAGCCTGCAGCTAAGAAAAAGAAAGAGTGAGTTGTGTTTTAAATGGTTGAAAAAAAAATAGAGAAAAAAACTCCTGAAAAAAAGGAAGAAAAACCCGTTGTTGAAGAACGATTATCCACTGAATTAGGTTTTCCTGCCGAAGTAGTTGAAATGATTGGCAGAACTGGCGTATTCGGAGAAATCAATCAAGTAATGTGCAAAGTCCTAGAAGGACGAGACAGAGGTCGCGTGATTCGCAGAAACGTCAAGGGACCAGTAAAGAAAGGCGACATTTTAATGTTGCTCGAAACCGAACGCGAAGCAAAGCCATTGAAGACTAAGAGGAAGTGATTTTAACAAATGAAAGATTCTTACACTGGAAAAGAAATCCCACTAGGCAGCGGGTTTACTTTGTACAAGAAAGACGGCACTCCATTGCATTTCTTGAACCAAAAGTCTTACAAGAACTTCTTAATGAAGCGCAAGCCTTTATGGGTTAGCAAGAAAAAAAAGACTACTTCTAAATGAGCTCAAAACTAGACTTCAAGGCAATACAAGCCAAGTGGGTCGAGAAGTGGCCGAAAAGTCTGTACACATACAAAGCCAGCGGCGAAAACGAATTCGTTATTGACTCGCCCCCTCCTTTTCCTACTGGAGAGTTTCACATCGGCCACGTGCTAGGATGGTGCTACATCGACTTCATTGCTAGATTCAAGAGAATGAATGGATTCGACGTATTGTTTCCTCAAGGATGGGATTGTCACGGTTTTCCGACTGAAGTAAAAGTAGAAAAAAAATACGGCAAAAACCTGCCTCGAGACGAATTCTATAAAAAATGCTTGGAACATACTCACGAAGTAGTCGCGTCTATGAAGACTCAAATGAAAGACTTAGCACTATCAATAGACTGGGATAGAGAATACTATACAATAAACGATTCCTACAAGCAAAAAGTACAATTATCAGTACTAAAAATGTTCGAGAAAGGACTAGTTTATAGAGGAACTAGCCCAGTATTGTGGTGTACTTACTGCAGGAGCGCTATAGCTAAAGCAGAAACTGAAGAAGTAAACCAAGAAACAAAACTAAACTATATTACGTTCAAAACTAGTTCTGGAAACTTAAGTATTGCAACTACTAGACCGGAATACTTGCATGCTTGCGTAGCAATCGTCGTACACCCAACTGATGAAAAATTCAAAAACTTGATAGGAGAAAAAGCTACTACGCCTTTAGGTAAAGAAGTGCCGATTATTGCAGACCAAGACGTAGACAAAGAATTCGGAAGCGGTGCAGTAATGGTATGCAGTTTCGGAGACAAGCAAGACGTAGTATGGATTAACCGACACAACTTGCCAGTAATTCAAGCAATGGGCGAAGACGGTAAAATAATTAATTCCGAAAAAGTAGGCGGGTTATACGCAAAAGAAGCAAGAGCTAAACTCTTAGAAGAATTTCAAGAAAAAGGCTTGTTGGAAAAACAAGAAACAACCAAGCAAGTAGTAAAAATTCACGACCGATGCAAGAAGCCGATTGAATTGCTAGAAAGCAAGCAGTGGTTTATTAGATTAAAAGAAAACAAAGACTCAATCAAGAAACTAGGCAATCAAGTTTATTGGTATCCCTCTTACTATCACCAAACATTCGACGATTGGACTACTGGACTAGAATGGGATTGGTGCATTTCAAGACAACGAATCTTTGGCATTCCACTACCGTTTTATTATTGCGAGAAATGCGATGAAGTAATACTACCAAAAGAAAAAGACCTGCCAATAGACCCAGCGTTAAAAGAATACGAAGGAAACTGTTCTTGTGGAGGAAAAATAATAGGCGAAACCAGCGTATGCGACGGGTGGATTGACTCAAGCATTACGCCGTTAGTAATAACTAACTGGCCTAATGAAACAAAACACTATCCCGTTGCGTTACGCCCACAGGGCAGCGACATTATACGCACGTGGGCGTTTTACACTATTTACAGATGCAACGAGTTAACCGGTTCGACTCCGTTTAAAGACATTTTAGTAAACGGAATGGTTACTGGAAGCGACGGCAAAAAAATGTCCAAGAGTTTAGGCAATTACGTTGAAGCAAAAGACGTCTTGCAACAATACGGGGCTGACGCTTTACGCCAATGGGCGGCTTTATCTGGCTCTACGGGCAAAGACAACGCGTTCAGAATGCAAGACATTCAATACGCCCAGTCATTCATGAATAAAGTATGGAATGCAAGCAAGTTCGTTCTTCAAAACGAAAAAATCGAGAAAGAATCAACAAACTTGATTGACAAATGGATTATTTCAAGACTAAACCAAACAATCAACAACGTAAGCAAGGCTATAAACGAATACGATTATTACGGCGCCTTGACGGAAATACAATCGTTCTTCTGGCATGATTATTGTGATTACTACTTGGAAGACGTCAAGTATCGCATTTACGAAGGAACGCAAAAAGAAGAAGCTATTTCTACACTGCATGAAGTGCTAGAAAAAACGCTCCAATTACTAGCACCATTCGCGCCGTTCTTGACTGAAGAAATTTATTCACAAACACACGACGAAAGCATTCACGAATCTAAATGGCCCGAAACACGAGAAGCAAAAATCGACGAAATAGCAATACAAATAGCAAGCGATTTTCACTCGATCGTATCCCAAGTAAGACAGTTCAAGACCAAGAACAACATTTCACTAGCGACAGAAATAAGCCGAGTAGAAATAACCGGACCCCAACAAAACATCTTGAACTTGGCAGACGTCGAAAAAGACTTAAAAGGAGTATTAAAAGCAAAAACCATTGTTTTCAACGAGGGAAGCGAACTAACTACAGCGATTCACTTGAACGAGTAAATTTATAAACCCAAGACGGCATATACTTAATTGCTCGTTTTAGCTGAAAATTCTTTAAGCGAGATTTTTATTTTCTATTCAAAGGTGTAATTTTTTTAAAATGGCTAGACTACATTCACGAAAAAAAGGAAAGAGCGGTTCTAAAAGGCACGCTGTGTTGAAGTTCAAAAAATCAACTAAAATGCCTAAGGACGAAATAATTTCGCTAGTAGAAAAACTAGCCAAGGAAGGAAAACAACCAGAAGCAATAGGCCAAGAATTAAAGGCGCAAGGTGTTCCTTCAGTAAAGGCCGCCACTGGAAAAACAATTACTCAAGTACTAAAGGAAAAAGAAGTAACTCAAGAATACCCTTCAGACTTGCTAAACTTGATTAAACGCGCTGTACGCGTTAGAAAGCACTTGAAAGAAAACAAGACTGACACTTCAAACAAAGTAAAACTAACTCACGTAGAATCAAAAATCAAGAGGTTAGTTCGATACTACAGAGGCAACAAACTGCCACAAAACTGGAAGTACGACCCTGAAGAAGCAACATTATTGGTGAAATAAATTAAATGGCTACTGGCGAATTCAAAAAGAAAAACATCGACACTTGGAAGACAAAGTCTTGGTATACAATTATTGCTCCAAAGTTTTTGGGCGAAGTACCAACTAACACAGTAGTTCCAGCTGGAGAAGAAGAAACACTAACCAACAGAGTATTAAAATTGCCATTAAAAGAAATTACTCGAGACATCAATCACATTTATACCAGCATTAAGTTGAGAGTAACTGAAGTGCAAGGAAAGAAAGCCTTCACTAAATTCATCGGCCACTCAATTGCTAAAGAATACTTAAGCACTCTAGTACGAAGAGGACGCGATGCATTAGAAATCGTTGTTCCAACCAAGTCAAAAGACGGAGTCGACTTCGTAGCTAAAGCAGTTATTATTACCGCTAACAGGTGCAGTGAGAAACAAAACCATTCTTTGAGAAAATTCTTAACTGAACAAATAGTCAAGCAATCTAGCGAAATGGAATTCGCTGAATTCGTTAGAGCAGTGTTGTTTAACAAATTCGTGCCCCCATTAATGAAGGACATCAACAAGATTGCTCCAATCCGCAGGATTGAAATAAGCAAGATCGAGTTGACTGAAGTATTCGACGTTGAAGAAACAATGGACGTTCCTGTAGCAAAAGAAGAAAAGAAAGTTGAAGCTGCAGAAGAACCAGCAACGAATTAAAGTTTTTTTCCCCTGAATTTTTTAAAACAAACACTAGCTTTAGCGTTCTAATCCAGTTTTAGCGTGGAATTGACTCCAAGCAAACCAGTACAGCCTAATTGATGGAACTTCGTCGAGTTTAGCGCTTCTTAAATTGCTTCTGCGCGTTGAATTAATACTACCATCAAAATTCCATTGACTGAACGTTTGAGAATCAAACAACCCCGTCTCGTTAGCGAAAAACAAGTAATCCCGCCTATCAAACAATCTAGTTTCGTTATTGACTGGATTCTTTAATAAAACTAAGTTAGTTCCAGCTAGTTCATCATTCAACGCGTTAGGCATTGTTGAAATCTTGTACGCCTTATAATAACCATTCAACCCGACGCCCAATACTGGTTCTTTTGCACGCAAGCGTTGGTCAATGCTTAAAGACGGAAACAACAATCTTTCACTTGAATTATAGTTGCCATAAGGGTACGTATTGTAAGGCTTGGCTCTAGTTCCGCGCGGAGCGTCTAATACTTTAGTATCCGGGTGAGTAGCATTCCATTCCCCGAAAGAACCAACGAATACGGGAATACTTTCAAGAGAGTCTCCAGAGTATTGTCCTTGAATTGCGAATCCAGTCCAAGAATGCCATAAAGATTGAGTTTGGCGGTCATAAAGCAAAGGAGTATTCAAGTAAAACTTTCCACTCACTCCAAAATCCAGTGACGCTCTCTTGAATGCTGCTGCGGCGAAAGTCAAAGGAGAATAAACTACGACTATTTTCTCCCCCCTAAAATTATCGTTCACTACTTCATGCCAGTTTAATATTCTAACAGGATACGCTTTAGCTTCTCCGTTGTAAAAAACGCCGACAACCATTTCCGAACCACTAATCTTTAAGTTTCTTTCAAGAGTAGAATTGAATTCAGGAAAATCAATTGAAGAAATCAAGTCAGGAGATTGAGAGTAAGACAACTCAGAGTCAGAAACAATGAATTGCTTGCCGTCCTTCTCCTTCACTATTAAAGGTTCTTCGAATTCAATGGCTTGTTTTTCTGCTACGCGAATGTCAGGAACAGGAGTTGGAGCGCTAGTAGGGAAAGGAGTTATTATAACGGTAGGAATAGCGTCTTCAACTTCCTGCGGAATAGTGCAGCCTAGCAAGAATAAAGCGGTTAACACGAAAAATAATTTTTTCACTAATAAGAGGAATGATTGCGGGATTAAAAAAGTCTAGGGTTCAACAAACAACGCCACACCAACCAAGAATAAAATCAATATTACTAATCCAGGGTTTGAAGCAAAATCGCTGAATGCTAGCAAGAATTGCTCTTTAATCTTAGCAAAAAACACTGCTACAAACAATGCGCCAATAAAAAACCAAATATCGAAAAAAACCATGTGGTTAAAGTGAAAAAAAGAATTTATAATCTTTTTCGAAATAAAGTTATAATGCCAAATCCACTCCAACCCAAATTTGCGTCATTCGTTAACAACTTGCACTCAGAACTTGAACAGCAGCCCGAATTAAAAATAATTAAAATTATCAAAAAAGAACAGCATGCTTTTTTCGAGTTTACAGAAGCGAAACATGTAGGTGAAGCAATTAAAATTGCTAAAAAACTACTTCCGCACAAGGGACTTAACTTAAGCACTAATGGGAAAAAAGGCATAGCTGTCTCTATTGAAAACAATAGACTGCACGTGCACGCGTATATTGAACCATTTAACAGAACAACATGAATAAAGAAGAAATCAACAAAAAATACGCTTTAGAACTAGCCGACTACCCTATTCAATCTGCAAGAATTCCAACGGATTTACTAGCGGAAATAGTTAAATTAAACAAAACAGGAAAAGTAGGATTCCTAGCCCTGCATTCAGCAATAGACACTCCATTAATGAATAAAGCAAAGCTACTAGGCTTTAACTTGCAATATAGGGGAAGTGGAAAAGTAAGATTTATTCACAAAGAACAAGAAGACTTAGAAAAAGTCGTTAAAGCGTTTCTTGCATTGCATGCGTTTGAATTAAAGAGAATAGAGTAAAATTATTTGACTGCGTGCTTGATTGTTTCCACGAAGTGAGGACTCTTCAACCATAAGCCTAACTCGTCTTCAGGGTCTTGAGCATTGTTTAAGAAAACGACTGCTTGGTCGTCAGCTAAAACCAGTCGAGTAGGCAGTGATTTTATTTTAACAGAGTGTTCTGAATCTATTTTTTCAGGAGAAACAACTGTAACTTCAGCTCCCCGCGTTTTAGCTTTCTTTAAATCAGCAGAGAAAAACTTTAGTTTCCTAGCAACGCCTTCAGCGCCGCTTGAAATAATTACGTGCTTCTTGGCGTCAGCAATCATTGAGCCAATCTTGGAATAAATAGAATCTCTTCCTTTCAAAGACCAAACGATTTCTTCAGTCGGCGTCGAAGAAGCACTTGAAGGCTTTAGCTTGGATTGCAAGTCCTTGCCTAGTCCTTCAATCAAGTTTAACTCGTCTTGCAAAGAAGCTTCTTTTTGTTTGCGGAGCGTTTTAACAGCCTCGCTTAAAGGCAAAGCTGAAAATTTTACTGGACGGCCTTGTTGAATTGAAACGAATCCTTTTTCTTGAAGTTTAGATAAAACGTCATACATTCTTGCTCTTGGAAGGTCAGCTCTTTCGCTTAAAGCGCCTGCAGTGTGAATACCATGGCTGGCTAGTGCATAGTAAGCCTTAGACTCATATTCGTTTAAACCTAGTTGTCGCAATTGGTTTAGTGTATCTCTATCGGGCATTTCGTTGTTCATTACTAAAAGCTCCTATATAAAATTAAGCGTTAAATTCGTCATTAACGCATAGTAACATATTAAACAACTAGTATATAAAGTTTTTACTGGCCAATAGTAACAAACTAAAGGTTTATAAATATTGTAACTCAGTAATAGTAACATTAGAATGGTGGTTAAATGAAGAAATTGCTTGCATTATTGTTGTTATTGCCTTTATTGAGTGCAGTCTCTCTAGAAACGTCAGACAACTCGATAACTATTTCAGGCACTGAAGCACGAGTTTTCGCATGGATCAGCACTAAAGGATTCGACTCAGCATCATTCCACGCAGATTTAGGACCATTAAATGGTTTTTTTGAAGACTCATTCGTAGACTTAACTAAAACACGCGGCACTTACTTGCACTTAACCGCACCAGACTGCGCAGAAGGATCATACGACTTATTACTAACCGCTAGAGCTTGCACTAACAACGAATGCATTCCAGTCAGCAAAACCATTCGCGTATACGTTCTCGCAAGAAAGAGTTGTTCTTACAAGTACGACTTGGGACAAGCTTACGATTACTTTGAAGGACCACACCAATACGGACACGGTTCAACCATATACAGCACTGTTCAAAAACATTCTTATTATGATCCAACTGATTACCAAGTAAG
Organism: Microcaldota archaeon; assembly: GCA_013360305.1. Classification (GTDB taxonomy): domain Archaea; phylum Micrarchaeota; class Micrarchaeia; order Norongarragalinales; family Norongarragalinaceae; genus JABWCK01. The sequence goes on along the minus strand of JABWCK010000002.1, from coordinate 3,244 downwards.
AATAACTGGACCAACCAGTTGCTTGCAAGTAAAAGCAGATTCTTACGCTAAGATTAAAGCAAACGTTTACAACCAAGGCGCTTCAACATCAATTGATTTGAGACTAGTCGGCAACGAGGAAGAATTAAACGCTATTCCCTCACAAAACCACTTGTCTTTAAGCAAAAATGAAGTCGACAGCGTTTACATAAACGTCAACCCTTCACGAGTGAGAGACGGTCGATACTTTTTGACTCTTCAAGCAACTGTAGGAGGAGTAGTTGTAGGCGACCAATCATTTTGTTTTGATGTCGAAAACGACAGGCAAGCCAACTTGGACGTTCCATTAACCGTCAAAGGAAACGTTTGTGAACCAATTGTTTTTTACGGAACCATTCAAAACACTGGAACAGGACAAGACTCATTCACTATTGAAGCACCAAGCTTTGTTTCAGTAAACCCTCACAGAATATCATTAGGACCAAGCGAGTTTTCTCAAATACAATTCCTAGTAAACCCAGGCGAGTTACCAATTGGTTCAAGCACAATGCAAATCAAATTAATCGAAGACTTTGAAGGAAAAACTTCTGCAGGAAACATTCAATTCCAAATAACTTCATGCACAAACAAGCCTTCAACTGAAACAAGCGTTACTACCTCAAACGTTTCTCAAGACTTATACAAGTACACTGCAGTAATCAACAACGACGGACTAAGCGATTTACAAAACGTTAGAATGCGATTAGAAGGAGTTCCAAACTCTTGGGAGCAAAAAAGCGACTTGATAACAATCCCAGGCCAAACCAGTCAAATAGTATCACTACTACTAACCAGAAACAGTGACGAAGCAGCTGAACCAGTTTTAATAATCGAAGCAGACGGCCGAACAATTGAAACCATTCCAGTCGACAAAATACCAGCAAGAGGAAGCGGAATCACTGGCTTGTTTACCGCACTAGGCCAAAATAGCTTTTTCATTGGAATACTAATAATCATCGCAGTAGTCATCATCATGGTATTATTTGGACGAAGAAAAACAATTGAAGACGAATACAGAGACAGAATTACTTCACTAAAACACGCAGTAGAAGACACACACGAAACACATGAATCTCATGCAACCCACGATGAACACGGACACTAAAACACTAAAAACCTCTTCCCCCTTATTTTGTCATGAGTTTAAGCATAAGCCAACTACTAGGAGTATTATTACTACTAGCCTCAAGCTTTGCCACCATATACTACGGACTCGATAGAAAAAAACACCCAGTAAAAACAATCTTTTCAATAACCGGATTCGTGCTGGGGCTATTATTATTCATAGAATTACTCAACCCGTTATTCGCAATACAACCAACTCAAACAATACCTACCGGAGCTAATGTTCTCTACTCAAACGTTCAAGAATACACTCAAAAAACCGAGCCACTAGTATGCGACCAAGGCGAACTAATTTACTGGAGGCAACTAAGAACATACGAACTAGACACTCCCGAAGGACGGAAGACTTTCACTACTATCACTTTGAACGTGAAAAACGTTGGTTCAACACCAGTAAAAGACATACTAGTAAAAGAAAAACTACCCGCCGAAGTCGCTACGTTGCCTGAAGAATTAATAGACTTCAACATTCAACCACTCCGCTTCGAAGAAGGGTCTGTGGTAGTAACTTGGCTAATGGATAACGTAGACCCAGGCGAAACCGAATCTAGGTCTTACACTGTAGAGAAAGAATTAGACAACAAGGTACTCGACGATTACGACGCGCCTAAAGTAATTTCCAGACAACTAGACTCTGGACCAGCTACAACAAGCGAATCCACCGAAGGCACTACGCAAGGAGGAATAGACTTCACCTTAATCGGATTAGCAGGAGTCATCGTAATACTAGGCGGAGCTGCTGCGTTTTTAATGAAACGCCAGTGACAATTCTTCAACGTCTTCGAGCGTTAATTCCTTAACTCTCTTGTTTTCAACCAAGTCAGCTAATTCCTGAGCTTTTTCTTTCGAAACCAAGTGAGAATTAATCAACGCCTTGCGAACGTTCTGGTTGCGGTGAGAAAACAATGCGCGAACTAGTTCTTCATTCAAAACCGCGTTGTCTGATTTTTCTATTAAAACAACAGTCGAATCAACCCTAGGCGCAGGCACGAAACTCCATTTTGGAACATCAAACAATTTCTTTACATTAGCCTTAGCTTGAGTCGTTACCGACAGGCGGCCATAATCATCACCGCCGGGTTCAGCGATTAACCGGTCGGCGAATTCTTTTTGAACCATGATCACTGCCTGCTTGAAATTGCTATCTAGTAATTTAAACAATAATTCTGAAGACAAGTGGTAAGGAATATTCCCAAAGACGATTTCGTAATCAAAACTAGCTTGCCTAGCGTCAATAAAGTTTACTTCAACATTCTTCAAGCCATCAAGATTCTTGTTTATCTTAGGCATTAACTCCTTGTCTACTTCTAAAGAAACTACTTTCTTCGCACGCTTCGCTAACTCTCTAGTCAACAACGCTTCGCCCGTACCAATCTCTAAAACAGTTTTTCCTTTTAACGCAACAGAATCAGCAATGTTTTGAATAGCTTCTCTATCGCAAAGAAAAACTTGACTCAAAAGCCTTTTCTGAAACATTTCTAATAACGCTCTTCGCGTCTTGGGGGCTTAGTAAACAAGAAGTATTTTTCTCCGCCTTTTAATTCGGAAACTATTCGTTGAACGAAAATATCCTCTACATTAATCAAGTGAGGAACTCTTTTTTGAACGTCTTCAAAACTAGTGAAAGGAGTTTTTTCTCTAGCAGTAAGCAAAGCACTCAAGTGCTTCTTGCCAATACTAGGCAATTGCTCTAGCGAGTGAGAACGAATGCTTAAGGACCCAGCCTTGTTCAAGAAGTTAACGAACTCAGCTTCCTTAGTCTTGACTATTAACTTAACAGCGTCATCCAACTCGCGAGACGCGCCAGAAGTAAGATGAGAGTATTCAATTCTTTGCTTGATGTGGTCAACTTTATCGCGAGAATCAGAACCAATATAGATTTTTTCAAACAAGTCGACTTTCAAGCCAGGCTTTAAAACTACTTCAAGCAAAGTAAACTGAGAGTCACCTAAAACTATCGCTAGAGGCTCCTTCACTGCCTCGCCAGATTTTCCGTACGGCAAATAATCTAACACTAAAGCGTAGTCTTCCCTCTTCATTAAACTCACTTTGCATGCTTTTTCAAAACTTCCAAAACCTTCTTCATGTCTTCATCAGACAA
>JABWCK010000052.1 GCA_013360305.1 Microcaldota archaeon | reverse complement strand
AACCCATTATCTTGTCGCCAGGGTTAAGCAATCCTAAGTATACCGCCATGTTGGCAGGCGAACCGGAATTAGGCTGGACGTTAGCGTGTTCTGCTTGAAATAATTGTTTTGCTCTAGAAATAGCTAGTTCTTCCACTTCATCAATAAACTCGTTTCCGCCGTAATACCTCTTTCCAGGGTATCCTTCAGAGTACTTGTTTGTTAAAACCGACCCCATTGCTTCAAGAACTGTTTTACTGACTAAGTTCTCGCTTGGAATTAACTCTAAAACCTCGTTTTCGCGTTGTTTTTCCCGCATTATAGATTCATAAAGCTCGGGATCGAATTTTTTTATTGAAGGGTAGTCAATCATTTCAAGTAATTTTAACCGGAATAGTTTAAACTCTTTTTGCAATTACTTTATGCGGTGGGTTTTATTTGTACAATGAAGAAGAAACAAGAATATTGAGTTATTTTTTCACTAACTTAGACAAGCCTGTTTTTGCAGCTAAAAATTTTCATCCAGAAGTATGGGCGTTAATGCAAGCCCGTTATTCTAGAAGCAAAGACGGGTTGCGCGAATCATTCCTTCAATTACTCAAAGAAGACCCCGCTAATTATGATTCTTTAAAAAACGCTTTAGCTTCAAACAACCAAGCCAGCATGGATAACGCGGTCAGCAAAGCAATTCAATTCATGGAAAAATGGGTTCTTGGTTACGGACACTCTAGCGTCGCTGAAGGCGCAGTCGTAGGAATTGGTTTGGAAGGAATATCTAGCCTAGCAAGCGACGTAGTAGAAAACAACAGGTTAGCTAGCTATATTGAAAAAAGCACTCGCTACGTTTCATTCGGAAACGATTCATTCTTTATCCCAAAAGAAATAATCGGAACCAAGCATGAAGCTAGAGTAAAAGCGTGTTTTGAAGACTTATTCAAGACATACATGGATTTGCACGCGCCAGTACTTGAATACATTCAAAAAGAATCACCCTTGAAAGAAGGAATGAATGATTCAGCTTGGAAACGAGCATCCGCAGCAAGACGCTTTGACGCTATTAGGTACTTGCTTCCCGCGGCTACTAAAACCAGCTTGGGTTGGACTTTAAACGCTAGACAACTAGCTCACGCAATAAACAAATTATTATCCCACCCGCTTGAAGAAATGAGGGAACTTGGATTATTACTCCAACAAGAAGGAAAGAAAGCGCTGCCTTCGTTGTTGAAGTATACTGGAGAAAAAAATTATTTTATAGAAACAGAAAAACAACTACGCTCGAAACAATTAACTAAAAACGGCGAAAAAGTCAAGCTGGTAGATTACCCTGAAAAAATAGAAGAAAAAATAATTTCCGCAATAATATTCAAGTACTCAAACCAAGACTACCAAACTTGCTTTAATCAAGCAAGCAAAATGACTTCAAGCGAAAGAGAAGAATTACTCGACTCATTCCTAGGAAGACAAGAAGAATTTGACTACCCAATGCGGGAATTAGAATACTCCGACTTTACTTTTGAAGGATTAATGGATTACGGCGGTTTTAGAGACGTTCAACGCCATAGAATGGCTACTATTTCACAACAATTGTTAACTTGCTTCCACGGATTCGACACTCCACCAGACATAATTGCGGCAGGAGTCGAAAAACAATACGCTCAAGCAATGAACCACGCCAAAGAAGTATTTCAAGAAGTTTACGAAGACAATCCATACGCCGCGCAATACTTAGTTCCTCGCGGATTCAAGCATCGATTCTTATTCAAAGCAAACCTGCGCACGTTGTATCACTTCATCAAGCTACGCAGTCAACCACAAGGACACTATTCGTACGTAGAATTCGCTAAAAAAATGCATTCAATAATGATCGACCAATTTCCGCTAGCAATGAAGTACTGTGTTTGTGCGAAAGACTTGGAAGAATTAGGCAGATTAAAAGCAGAACAAAGACTCGAAGACAAAATCAAGAAAGGAACCATATGAATTACAACCAATCAATAAACTACTTAGAATCACTCCCTCGACCAGACTCTTGGCACTTGGATAAAACACGAAAATTATTCGAGTTAACTAATACTCCAACTAATGCTTTGAAAATAATACACGTGGCCGGAACAAATGGAAAGGGCAGTGTGACGACATTAATCGCATCAATCTTAATGCAAGCTGGTTACCGCGTCGGAGTAGAC
>JABWCK010000051.1 GCA_013360305.1 Microcaldota archaeon | reverse complement strand
CCAATTCAATTGATTGATGAACCGTCTTTTTACTTTGGCTTGGAGTACGGAGTGCCTAACTTGGCTGAAACTTATGCCGAAACCGGTTTGCAATCAATAAAAATGACTCCAGCGTTAAACAAGTGGGGCTTAATCCAGCCAGTCAAGAATGCTCAATACGATTTTTCTTTGACAGATAATCACGTTAGAGAATACCAGCAAGCAGGATTCAAGTACATTCAATTGCTTACTTATGCTGAATCCGCTTGGGGTTCCCGAAGCAAGACCGATTACCGGCCAAAGAAAGAATTTGAAGAAGACTACAAGAAATTCATTCGCGCACTAGTGGAAAGATATGACGGAGACGGTTATCAAGACATGCCTGGATTGCGTTACCCAATTAATTACTGGGGAGTAGAACGAGAATTTACTGGTTATTATCCCGGAACTGGTTCCGAGTACTTGGAATTACTGCGAATAACTTACCCTGAAATAAAAAAAGCCAACCCTAACGCGAAAGTAATGTTGAATGCGTTGTTGTTATGGGATGTTTTTCAAGGAAACCCATCTCAAACCGAGATAAAGAATCGCTTCGCTAACCCTCCGGGCGGAAAAAGAAAAGACTTGACTGATGCAGGCCGATTGCTTAATGGACACGAGTATTTTGACGTGATTGATTTTCATAGTTTGAGTGACTATACTGAAATCGATTCTACCGTAAAATGGTTGAATGAAGAAATGGAAAAACGCGGAACTAATAAAGAAATATACATCGGCGATGCATTTCCAGCCTCGCCATTGCTGGCGTATGGTGTTGAATCGTGCAATTCTGGATTGTTTTCAGCGAAGGAATTCTATCCAGTAACTTCGAAGACTCGATGCGAAGCAGCTAACTTGATTGATGCATTGCGCAAGCAAAGCAAGCAAGACCACAAAAACGCAGTAGCTTGGGTTGAAGCTCATACTTCAATTGGGTTGACTAGGAAATTCGTTGTAGCAGCAGGTTCAGGAATTAAAGGAATCAACGTAGGAAATTTAGAAGACTGGTTTATTCCAGCAGGAGCGGGGTTAGCAAGCAATTTTGGATTAATTGACACTATTTACGGCAAAGGCGATCAATTAGTAGCTAAACGCACGCCTCAAGAAAAACGCCCTGGTTTTTACGCTGCCAAAATGGTTTCAAAACTACAAGGATTTGATTCCGTAGAAAAACTTGATTGGGGAGAAAACGTTTGGGCATACGAGTTTTCGTTAAAAAACAAGAGAATAATCGTTGCGTGGTTAGATGACGGCGAGTTTTATGGATTGAACGCGGTTTATCCAAAGAAAACAATTACGCTATCTCGCAATAGCAAAGCAATAATCACTGAGATACCAACAAAAAACGATACGAGCGAAGTAAGCGAAGTAAAATCCGTTGACGGAAAAATAGTTTTTGAACTAAGCTATACTCCCGTATTTATAGAATAAGTACGTCAATTGCGGCATAAGAAATCCACTATCGACGTAAAAAATAACTAGCTTTTTTATAACATCAAAACGTTATTTAAAAAAATTAAAACACGAGGCATAATAAATTGTTTGAAGAATACTTGAATTGGAGTTTTGCAGGAAACACTGGCACAGACTACGCTACTGCTTTAGGAATATTCATTGGAACAACAGTGTTCTTTTGGTTGTTTAAAAAAATCATCCTAGTCAGCTTGCAAAAACTAGCTAAAAAAACGTCTTTTCAATACGACGACATGCTAGTCGAGTTCTTGCAAGAAATACGCACGCCAGTCTATTTGTTGATTTCCTTATACGTCAGCACTCGATTTATAGAAATAAGCGATTTCTTAAACAAAGCAATAGAATACGCAGCAGTGCTAGGCTTGACGTACTACGTAGTCAAAGGAATTAATCGAGTAATAACTCACTTTAAAGAAGTATTAATCGCTAAAAGAGAAAAAACAGAATCAAAAACAGACCATTCATTGCTTGAAGCAATGGAATCCGTAGCAAAAGCAACAGTATGGATAATCGCATTATTACTAGTATTAAGCAACTTAGGCTTCGACATTACTGCATTAATCGCTGGATTAGGAATAGGCGGCTTGGCGATAGCAATAGCAGCTCAAACAATTCTAGCAGACGCTTTTGCAGCAGTAAGCATTTACTTTGACAAACCCTTCAAAGTAGGCGACTTTATCAAAGTCAAG
>JABWCK010000050.1 GCA_013360305.1 Microcaldota archaeon | reverse complement strand
GCTTCATGATTTCTTACGACGGCGTTTACGACTGCGAGTCTGGAACATCTAACGCTAGAAGGCATTACTTGTTCTGGAATCCGCTAGGCCAACCAACTAACGCTGTAGCTCACGCGATTAGTTCCTGCACTACTTATTATTCAGACGCTTCTGGTTCAGACAATTGGAACCGCAACCCAGTCAGCCATCCTTCAACGATTAAGGCCGGGTTTAATGATTGTACTGGCTTGAATTCACCTAACCAAATGATTACTATCACGTCCGAAGCCAAGTAATCTTTTTATTCTCTCCTTGTTTTATTATTTCGAAACCCCACAGTTTTGATTTGAAGAAAAAATGGATTTATTAAATTTAGTAGTTCAACCCACTTGGAGGGAGTTCTTGCTCGACTTAATCGAGAAGGAAGAAATGGATCCATGGGATATTGATTTGGTTCAAGTTTCTGACGCTTACTTGAAGAAAGTTCGAGACTTGCAGTCTTTAGACTTGCGTATTCCTGCTAACGTTATTCTCGCTTCTGCTTTACTACTTAGGTTGAAGAGCGATGCTTTAAGCTTTGAAGAACCAGTTGAAGAAGAATTCTTCGAAGAAAGGATATTAATCAACGAAGACTTGCCTCAACTAGTCTTGAAACCAAACCGCCCTAGAAGCAGACGCGTTACGTTGGACGAATTAATCCAAGCCGTCGAAAGCGTGATGCGTGAAGGCAGGCGTGTTAAAGTAATTCGTTCAGAACAAGTCGGTTCTATTAACATCGAATTGCCTCAAAAAAGCATGAGCGAGTTAATGCAAGAAGCATTCGATTATTCATTAAAACTAAAAGACGCTGATGGAGTATTGACTTTCTCTGATTTATACAACAAAATGGGTTACTCTCTTGTTGCAGCGTTGCTTCCAGTACTGCACTTAATGCAGGATCAAAAAATCGTTTTATGGCAAGCTGAAGTATTCAACGAAATATTCATTAAAGTACTGCCAGAAGCAAACTAGTTTTTTTTTAAAAAAAGTAAGGAAGAAAATTTATAGTATTATTAGTACTATCGCCATTACTATCAAGCTAGCTAGTTGATGCGACGTGTTGATTAAGTATAGCTTGAAGTGTTGTTTTTGGAATAATACGTGAGTTAATTGCACGGTCGTAGTAAATCCTAACCACACCCAGAACGCTCCTTGAACAGCCATGTCGATTGTGGTTGTTTCGTACGTTTGAAGAATGTGGTCTAGTACGAATGCTGTTACTATTGCGGCAATGAATGATATTCCCATTGACTTCATCGCGCCTTTTTGCATGTCTTTCTGGTCTTTGTAGCCGCTTAATTTCATCCATTCTTTACCAAACAAGAATGGGGAGTACCATATCATTCCGACTACAAAGCTAGCTATTGCTGCTCCGAGTATTGCTATTATGTTTGTTTCTACGACAACCATTTTATCATCCTCTTTATTTTTTCGCTGTTTGCGGTTCTTTTTGTGAAGAGAATTGGTCTGCAGGCAACGAATACGTAGGCCTTAGAGTAAATCTAAAACGCTCGCCTGTTCTCACTAGGAATGCCTCGCTTGAAACGAATTCAATAATTGCCTGCGCCTCCGGCAAGCCGTTCAACTCGATTTGCTGGTCTGCAGTGACTGCGTAAGCAATGTTTTTCTCGCTTAGTTTTGATAGTTTCATATATTGTGGAGACAGTTCGTTAAATTGTTTAGATTGCAATTTTGTCTTAATAAACTTTTTAATCCAGTCTTTCTTTGCAGCTTCTTCACTTGTTACGAAATCAGATTTAACGTTTTTAAAATAAAGTTCAAAACCGCCGTTAAAACCAGAAACTAAAGTTGCCCAACTGCCGTCAATTTTCTTAATATAATTTCTTGAATTGTTTCTCGACGGTTTCATAAACGGTTTATCAAGCTTTTTACTAAGGCTAAGCACTTCTTTCATACTATAATGTAATTTAGGACTGTCTATCTTTTTTAATGCACAAGAAGAACCTACTTTTAAAGTTTTAACATCCTTGTTATTTGAAATTGTAAATTCGTGCTTAATATGTTTCTTACCGCATAGCTGACAATGTCCGGTTCCTGCAAGCAGATAGTTATAATCGTAAATAATCCAGTCGGAGAAATCTTGTTCAGAATTTAAAACGTTTAGTAATACATCTACCTTTGTAGCCATTGGAAATTTCATATTACACCTCTTGCTTTCTTGTGTCGAATTTGTCTTTTAACCGTTTCCACTTGAACAGTTGCTTAACTACT
>JABWCK010000026.1 GCA_013360305.1 Microcaldota archaeon | reverse complement strand
GCAGGCGCAGCAGCACCTGCGGCTGAAGCAGCCAAGGGCGCTAAAGCTCCAGAAGCCAAAGCTGAAGCAAAGCCAGCAGCTAAGAAGAAGTAATTTCCCACCCCTCTTCCTTTTTCTAATTCTTTTTTTAAAATTAGATTCCGCTGACGCCGAGTATTACGCCGACTGCGTATCCTACGAGTGCGGAAACCATTCCTATAGCCATCATTTCCAAGCCAGACTTCCATTTGACGCCTATAGTTATTTTAGCTTTAAAGAATCCCGCTACAAACAAAGTCAATGCAGAAATTAATACGGCTAAAACCATTGCTTGAGGAACGGTTATTGGAACCAAGTACGAAGCAAAGAAAGGCAATAACGGAATCAGAGAACCAATGAAAGCAGCAGTAAAAACTACTACCGCGCTTTTGAAAGCATTCTTGTGGTCTAAACTCAAACCGAGTTCTTCACGCATCATCGTATCCAACCAAATTTTTTCATCAGACGTAATGTGTTTCACAATGTCGTTAAGCAGTTTTCCTTTGAATCCTTTAGCTGCGTAAATTTCTTTAATCTCGCGTACTTCAACAGAGCGTTTTTCTTTTATCTCGCGTTTTTCTCTCTCTAATTCACTCTTATAGTAATCTTCTTCAGCCTTAGTCGAAGTATACGCCACAGCACCCATTGAAACGCTTTCAGCAAAAGTCGCAGCCAAACCAGCTATTACTACCACACTAACGTCTTGAGTAGCGGCTGCTACTCCCAAGACTATTCCTAAAACGTTAACTAACCCATCTTGTCCCCCCAAGATAACATCCCTCAACAAGGACCCTTGGTTAGAGTGTGGTTCTAAGTGCATGAATACAATAAAGCAATACGAGTATATTAAAACTCAACAAAAAAACTCAAGAAAAAAAACGCTTTTAAATTAACAAAAAAACAACATGTCTTCATGCAGTTAAAACAATTGAATTACTTGGTTCTCGCGCTAGCTTTTTTTGTAGCAACCATGAGCGGAGTATTGATCGGAATAAACGCCATTCAAACAACTCAACAAACAACTTCATTCGAAAAACTAGGCGAGCATACGTTAACCGCCCAAGCGCCGGTTCTAGCAGTGTCTTCTCAGACTAATGAAGGAATTTTAAGCCACGTTGATATAGAAATTCAAAAAGGAAGAGGCCGAGTTTTAATAAACACTAACCCTTTCGTTGAAGCCGATACACAATACAGTGCAGATACTGCGGTTCGAGTAGCGCAGGAAATAACTGGAAAAGACTTGAGCGATAGAGACGTTATTTTTACTTTTGATCCAATATCCAACTTAGTAGGCGGACCTTCAGCAGGAGCTGCGCTTACTATAGGAACTATTGCTGCTATTCAAGGAAAAACGCTTAATCCAGAAATAGCGATTACTGGAACGATTAATGAAGACGGAAGCATTGGACAAATCGGAGGAGTATTCGAGAAAGCTCAAGCCGCTTCACAACAAGGAATTACTTTATTTTTAGTTCCAAAAGGACAAGAAACTCTGAATTACTTGGAACGACAAGTAACTCAAGAACAACGAGGTCCATTCATTATCGAAAGAACTAGCTACGTTCCACGCAGCTTGGATTTAGTTGCTTACGCAGAAAAAGAATGGTCCTTGCAAGTACAACCAGCATCAAACATTCAAGAAGCAATGGAACTAATGATTCAACCGTAATTTAGAACGCAAAACACCACTCTTAACCCGACCAGTTTTAGACAACGACTTAGCAATGTTTATCACTTCAGAAGGTTTTCGTGCTTTTCTAACTTGACTAGCAACCGCAGTCAAATCCCGAGTCATGGTTCTAGGCAAGGAATCGTGCTCGTACAAAAAATCAATTAAAACTCTCGGGTCGTGTTCTTTAGATACATGAGTGTGAATTATTTGAGCCAAGTCTAAAGCGTTTGACGAGTTAACTCCCGAATGATTAAACAACTTGACCCAAGAAGAATAAAGCAATTCAAGATCTGCTCCACGCTTTTTAGCATTAGAAACTAGCTTCACTAACTCAGGAGATAAGTGAGTCAAGTTTTTTTTCTTTAACGCATTCGCTACTCCGCCGGTTTCTAGTTTTTTTAACGACCTATCATGATTAACGTTTTCAGTTATAGTCATTTGATTAATTGAAGAGTAAAAAAATTAAAAAACGTATTTAAAAGCGAGTAACGTAATGAGTAACGTGTCTTACGTTTACTGGTTTAATGAATTAACTAAGTCAAGCTTGAAGGAAGCCGGCGGCAAAGGCGCTAACTTGGGCGAAATGACTCAAGCAGGCTTGCCGGTTCCGCCAGGATTCGCAGTATCTGCTCAAGCATATTTTGACTTTATTAAAGCCAACAATCTTGAAACAATAATCAAGGAAAAAACTCAAGACTTGAACCGTGAAGACTCCAAGGAATTGCAAAAAGCTAGTGAAGAAATAAAAAACGCGTTAATTCAAAGCGAAGTGCCTAGCGACATTCGTTACGAAATAGTCAAAGCATACAACAAGCTATGCACTACTTCATTTATTCCCAGCGAAAGCGACTTCAAATACGTAGCCGTCCGATCTTCAGCTACCGCAGAAGACTTGCCTGAAGCATCGTTTGCCGGACAACAAGCTACTTTCTTGAACATTAAAGGAACTAATGAAGTAGTAATCGCAGTCAAAAAATGCTGGGCGTCATTATTCGAAGCACGAGCTATTTACTACAGAAAAGAACAAGGATTTGACGACTTAAGCGTTGGATTGTCAGCAATCGTACAATTAATGGTCGAAAGCGAAAAGTCGGGAATAATGTTCACCGCCGACCCGTTTGATTCAGATGATTCTAAAATAGTCATTGAAGCAGGCTTTGGTTTAGGCGAAGCAATTGTTTCAGGAAGCGTTACTCCAGACAGGTACGTAATCGACAAGGCTTCAATGAAAGTATTATCTAAAGACGTCGCCAAGCAGGAAAGAATGATTGCTAAACAAGGTTCTACAACAGAATGGGTTGAAGTGCCTGAAGAAATTCAAGAAATACAAAAACTCAAAGAAAACGAGATTACTGAACTAGCCAAGTATGGAAAACAAATAGAAGAACACTACCAACACCCACAAGACATCGAGTGGGCGGTTGAGAACGGCAAAGTTTACATTGTTCAATCAAGAAACATTACCACCTTGAAAAAACACGAGACTCAAGCATCGAACCAAAAGCAAACAAACACTACTAGCAAAACCATCTTGAAAGGACTGGGCGCGTCACCGGGAATAGCTTCAGGTAGAGTGAAAATAATTCACTCAGCCAAAGAAATCGACTTGGTAGAAAAAGGCGATGTTTTAGTAACAGAAATGACTTCACCAGACTACGTTCCGGCAATGAAACGCGCTGCTGCAATCGTTACAGATTCTGGCGGAATGACTTGCCACGCGGCTATAGTTTCTCGCGAACTAGGTATTCCTGCAATTGTTGGAAGCAAAACAGCTACTTCAATACTAAAAGACGGTGAAGAAATTACTGTCGACGCTACGCACGGAGTAGTATACGAAGGAACAATCGAACTAGAAAACAAAAACACGAACAACACCGTAACTCAAGTTAGTTCAGAACCGTACATTGTTACTGGAACCAAGGTTTACGTTAACTTAGCCGAAGTAGACTTGGCAGAAAAAGTCGCAGCAAAACAAGTCGACGGAGTAGGATTGCTTCGCGCTGAATTCATGATTGCAGGAATGGGAAAACACCCAAACGCTTTAGCAAAAGAAGGACGAGAACAAGAATTTATCGATTCACTGGCAGAAAACTTGCGCAAAGTATGCCAGCCATTCTATCCAAGGCAAGTCGTTTACAGAACTAATGATTTTAAGAGTGACGAATACCGCAATTTGGAAGGCGGCGAAGAATTCGAGCCAAAAGAAGACAATCCCATGATTGGATACCGCGGTTGCTTTAGGTACGTAAAAGACCCGACTGTCTTTAAAATGGAAATGAAAGCCATCAAGAAAGTACGCGAAGAATTCGGATTAAAGAATTTACACGTAATGATTCCATTCGTCCGCCGAACTGGCGAATTGAAACACGCGATTGAAATAATGAATTCCGAAGGACTTTACAGGACGAGGGACTTCAAACTATGGATAATGGTCGAAGTACCATCAACAGTATTCATTCTAGACTCGTTTATTGACGTCGGAATTGACGGAGTATCCATTGGAACAAATGACTTAACCCAATTAATTCTCGGAGTGGACAGGAATTCTGAAATCGTGGCGGAAGACTTTGATGAAAGGCACGCCGCAGTAATCAAAGCAGTAGAAAGCGTTATCGAAACTTGCAGGCGTCGTGAAATAACTTGTTCAGTCTGCGGGCAAGCTCCAAGCGTTTATCCTGAATTTACTGAAATGTTGATTAAAGCAGGCGTTACTTCAGTCAGCGTCAACCCAGACGTCATCGAAAAAACCCGCAAGTTAATCGCAATGTCTGAAATGAAGTTGCTACTAAACCACGCAAGAAAAGACTAGTCTCTTACTATTGTTCCTTCGTGTTTCTTGTTCTCGAAAGCTGCTTTTACCTGGGCGAGGTCACGGCCGTCAACGAAAACAACCTCTATATTAGAACGCTCACAAATCTTGCAAGCGAATAAATCAAACACGAAATTACTCTTTGCTTGGCGTGAATCTTGTTCTGCAGCTAAAGCAGTTAACTGGCGGTGAGGCATTACTGACAGTTTTTTAGCCTTAGGATTAGCCCTAGGGTCAGAATCGTAAACAGCAGAATTACTCAAATTAATCAATCTACCCGCGTGCAATAATTCAGCATACAAAGCAGAACAAGCATCAGTCGTTATTCCCGGCAGAGTACCAGCACCAACACCAATCAAGCCTAATTCTACCGCGATTTTTGCCTCGTGAAAGTCAGTTAACACTACAGGGTACGCTTTCTCTCCTAAGGCAGATATTAAAACGAACGCGTTGCTTCTAGTAGTCAATATAGCTGCTTCGTCTGCCATAAACTCGTTCTTAGCGATTTCGCGAATAGCTCGAGCGTATTCGCGACTGAAGGCTCCGCCTCCTACGCAGATGATTATTTTTTCTTTCTTGGAAAAATCAATCAAGTACTTAGAAATAGCTTTAACGTATTCAACATCAATTCTTCCGTCTTTGAATAAAAGAGAACCGCCTAGAGAAAAGACCGTAGTCAAAAAAACACCACCAAAACTATATAACTCTAGTTCAAGTTAAAAACCTTGGCAGACAAAGCTAGAAAAACTAATTTCAACAAACTATTTTCGTGAAAAAACTAGAAAAAATTATCAACGATTTAGATTCAAAATTGAAAGCATTAGAACTAAAACAAGACGAAACCCTAGCTTTAAACCGGGAAGTTGTTCGCTTGAGTGCTCGTGCGATTAGGGACTTGCATACTAACAACGAAAAAGAATGCAAGAAAAACGTTTCCGAGCTAGAAAAAAAGGTTTCAGAACTCAAAAAAATCAAGGAGTTTGACAATATTGCTCGAGGAGCATTGCAGGAATTCGTGGAAATAAAATGCTTATTCGCGTTGCTTGAAGGAAAAGAGATTCCATCCTACGAAGAACTAGGCGTTTCTTACCAAGTCTGGTTAAGCGGATTAAGCGACTGCGTTGGAGAGTTAAGGCGAGCCTTGCTAATAGCAATCAAGAACAGCGATTCTTTGCGGGCAGAAGAATTATTCAGCCAAATGGAAAATATTTATGACAACTTGATGGTGTTGAAGTATTCTTCTTCACTAGTCGGCGACTTGAAGAGAAAACAAGATTTACTCAGAGGAATGGTTGAAGCGTCAAGAAGCGACTTGTTGAGATTAAAAAATTGAATTCGGTGAATTGATTTGATACCACTAAAATTTTTGAAAGAAAACGCGAGCGAAGTAAAAGCTAGCTTGCAAAAACGCGGGGACGTTGAAAAGCAACGATGGATTGATGAAGCGTTAAAAAAAAATGAGGACGCTTGGACGTTGTTGAGGCAAGCTGAAGAATTGCGTGCTGAACGAAACAAAGTCAGCAAGGAAATCAACGAAAGCATGAAAGCCAAGAAAGATGCGTCAGCATTATTAGCTCGAGCTAAGGAGATTCCTGAAAAAATCAAGGAATTAGAAGAACAAGCCGCAAAAATCCAAGAAAGAGTTACTTTCATTTTAATGCGTTTGCCTAACGTCTTGCATGAAAGCGTGCCGGTAGGCAAAGATGATTCTGAAAACGTAGTTATTAAAAAATGGGGAGAACCGAAAAAATTTGGTTTTACCTTGCGCAGTCACGAGGAAATAGCAGAACACTTGGGTTTAGCGGATTTTGATAGGGGAACTAAAGTCGCTGGACAAGGATTTAATTTCTTGAAAGGAAACCTAGCGTTGTTAGACTTAGCGATTCAAAGGTTTGCTATTGACGAGTTAAGCAAGAAAGGATTCTTGTTGACGACTCCACCGTTAATGATGCGCCGCGAAGCTTACGAAGGAGTAACAGACTTAGCTGATTTTGAGAACGTCATGTACAAGATTGACGGAGAAGATAGTTACTTGATTGCCACTAGCGAACACCCATTAGTTGCTCAATACCAAGATGAAGTCATTAACCAAGAAGTTTTACCACTAAAAATAGTTGGTTTGAGCCAGTGTTTTAGGCGAGAAATCGGTGGCCACGGAGTTGACTCGAAAGGATTGTTTAGAATGCACCAATTCAACAAAGTCGAGCAAGTAGTATTATGCAAGCCTGAAGATTCTTGGAAATTGCACGAAGAATTAATCAAAAACGCGGAAGAATTATTCCAGAAACTAGAATTGCCTTACAGGATAGTAAACATTTGCACTGGCGACATCGGTACAGTCGCAGCTAAGAAATACGATTTAGAAGTATGGATGCCGCGTGAACAAAAATACAAGGAAGCAGTTTCCGGAAGCAATTGCACGTTCTACCAAGCAGCTAGACTAAACATTCGCTACCGCATTGGAAAACAAGGCGCTGCAGACGAAGAAAAACAACTACTCCATACTTTAAACTGCACGGGCGTAGCTACTAGCAGAGTAATGCGAGCTATTCTAGAAAACTACCAGAACGAAGACGGAAGCGTGGACTTACCCAAAGCTTTGATCCCTTACTTGAACGGGGCAAAGAAGCTTTAACTTTTTCAATAGCACCAGCCATTTCAAGAAGTTTTTCCTTAGGAATAGAAAAACTACTAGCATGAAAATTATGACGGCTCGAATAATCATATGGTTTTTTGTCAATTAATCCAAACTCGTGCAAGTCTTCGAAAACCTGGTTAAGTCGAAGTATTTTATCAAGCTTAGGATCTTTTTTAGTTTGTCTTTTTCCAGGCGAATAATACAATAAAAACTCGCCTTCTTTGTGAACTTGAGGGTAAAAAACCTTAATAGCATCAGGTGGTGTTCTGAAAAAAATTTTCCCCCTATTTGCAACTAAACCAGATAAAGCATCAAGATGTTCAACGGTTAAAGCGCCTTCCTTTAAGAGAAACAGCAAAGAATGTTCAAGAGCCATATATAAATAAAATAAAAAGAACTAGTTTAATAAAGTAAACAATTTAGTAAACGAAGCAGAATCCATTACGTTTAATGGAAGCACCGTCATTGCATAAATTACTCCACCCAAAGCAATAAACGGCAACGCTAACTTAAACCACTTCTTTTCAGTTAGCCGCTGCAAGAACATTACTCCGAACACTAATACCGGAATCAAATACCTAGCTATGTCGTTGTGTGACAAGAACAGTACTTGAAGCATTAACAAGCTCGAAAAAACGGCTTCGGCGTAAAACTTTTTATCTATTAACAAACCAATCGTCAAGAAGGATAAAAAGAACACTAGCAAGTACTCGTCTCCGGGTTGCGGTCCGCCGTAATTGATTATTGACGAAAGGAATCCTTGAAGGAAACCTGCATTGACTTTAAAGTAAGCAAAAAAGTCTCCGAAATTAAAGTAATAAAAAACAAACAACACAGCAAGCGAAGCAGGAATTAAACTAATTTTAACTATAGAATCAAATGAAAATTTTTTCTTTTGAATAACAAAATAATCTATTGCTAGTGCAGGGAATAACAATACTCCTTGAATTCTTGTTAAAGCAGCAAGCGCTCCGAATACTCCTGCTAGTAGCAAGTTGTTTTTCTTGTAGAAGTAAAAACTAGCAAGGAAGCAGGCAATAAACAACGGTTCAGTCGCGCCTATCGAGTGGTAGACGACCCACCTGAAAGGAATGAATGCAAACGCAATAGTTACCCAAAAAGCGTTTTCGTTAAAGTATTTCTTTACAAAAAAATAGAAAGCATACAAAGCAGCAATAAAGGATAAAGTCGTTGCTAAAAGCAAGGCGTTGAAGTAGCCCACAAAAGATAGTGACCTAATTAATAACGGGTACAATGGCAAGTGTGCAGCGTAATAACCTGGTTCGAGAGAATAAAACGAATAATCTGCGTTAACGTCATAAAAATAATTAGCTACTACTACATACAAAGGCCCATCCCAGTACCTCTGCAATACATCTATTCCAGTATCTCGCAAGGATACTCCTGCAAAATCATTCAAACCCAGCACGAACGGAGCGTAAATTAGAGAGTTTGAAGCAATAGCTACTAACGCGATAAACAGTAATTCTTTGTTCATTTAAATTAAAAAGAAAAAAGAAGTTAAAAAAAGAAGAGGAAGTTAGTGGTTGTGTCCAGCGTGGTCATCATGGTCGTGTTCTTGAGGTAACGCGTAGTCTTCAACGAATTGAATCAACTTGAATCCAGCGTATTGCAACAAGACTTGCATTACTCTTAATTTCTTGGTAATAAAGTTAGAGTCTTTTACTACTTTAGAGGAAGCAGAAACAACTGCCTTGTCCGCATTTACCGTTACAGAAACTTCTTGACCCTTGAAAGCATTAGCTACTAGCCCCTTAGCTTTAGCGTCTGGAGTAGAATAAACATTCAATACTTTCACTTCGTACGAAATGTTTTTTCCAGCTAGAGGATTGTTGAAGTCTACCTTCACTCTGCCTGAATCGACTGAAGTAATTTTTCCAGGAACGCCATCAAAATCCATTACCATACCAACAGTTGGATTCAAGCCTTGTTCTTTGAATTTGCCTAAAGAAATTAACTTCACTAACTCAGCTTCTCGAGGACCGAATGCTTTTTCAGGAGTTAAACTAAACTGTTTTGATTCTCCTGCTTTCACGCCACTCAATGCTTCCTCCAAACCAGGAACAACGCTATTAGAACCCAAGATAACAATCAACGGCTTGTAATCAAACTTGTCGTCAAAAAAACCATTATCCTTAGCTACTTGAGGCAAAGTAGTCTCTACAACACTACCTTCATCATCTTTCAACGTAAAATCTATTTCAACAAAATCATTCACTTATACAATTCACCTTTTTTTCAAGAAACATTAACCGGAGGAATAACGTAATCAGACGCTAAAAACTCGTCTTGAATTACTTGAAAATCAACTATTTGACCCTCAGACACGCTAATCGAAATTACTGCACTAACAGTAGCATTCACAGGAGTGTCAAAAAACACTCTAGCAGGAACACCCTTCAAAACACTAGAAGAAATAGGAAAAGCATTACCACTAGCGTCAGTAAACACTACCTCGCGTGCAAAATCAACCAAAGCAGTCCTATAAATCACTCCACCGCACGAATTAAACACGCCGGCAACGCTAGAGTAATTCGAAGCATTATAATTAAACGCTACAACACCCTGGCCTAACGAAAAGACGCTAGAAGCATTCAATTCTTTTAAAGAATTAACAACCGAATCATCAGGCACCGAACACAAGCCAATAAAAGAATCACTCAAATCAACAACAGTAACACTAGAATCAGTAACATTCACGCTCGAAGAAAAACTAGGCCCAGGCGTAGGCGAAGGCCCCTCAATAACATCAGAACCACTACTATACAACACTACACTAAACATTCCTAACAAGAACGTCAAAATCAAGCCAATAGTAAACCATTGAAGTAACTTCTTTCTATCCATTTTAAAACAAAAACTCCTTTAAGAGATTAAAAACTTGAAAAAGTATTTTGAAAAAACGCCTTATTAAAACCTAACGCTAAGAAAAAAATAATAAAAAAAGAAGAAGAAAAAAGGAAAAGAGGAATTACTGGTTTTAACCAGTAATGACGTCTCTGTTGTCAGACAACCATCCGATTAACTCGTTGGCAGCACTTACAGTTCCTTCCTTGGTGTAACCAGCTACGAAGATCCACTTGTTGTCCATGACCTTGACAAATGGTTGTGAGCCGGCGTTCAACACGTCAGAACCTAGTACTTGTCTGGTAACACTGTTTACTACAGGTCCACCGACTACGATCAATGGTTGAGTCGTGTCAGCGTTAGAGTCGAACACTACTAAAGGAGTGCTCCTTGAGTTCAACTCAGTGACAACGAATGCAGTGTCGTCGCTCAATACTGGAGTTCCAGATACTGAACCACCTGCACCACCAGCTCCACTGTTGATGTCGATTACCTTTACAATGTATCCATCAGAGTCCAAAGCAGTTTCTCCAGCTCTGTAGTCCTTGGTTTCAGTGTTGGCAGTTCCAGACACTTCTCCAGCAGTCAAAGTGTACTTTGAGTGCAAGATCTTGTCGGCTACCATAAAGGATACTGAGCTTGATCCAATGCTTGAAACATAGTCTCCATGCCAGTTCCAGTAACCAGATTCTACAGCAGTGTAGTTCCTACCGAATGCCTTTCTGTAGTATACACGGTCAGCAGTGCTAGTTGATCCATCGTTGCTGAACTGTTGGTTTGCAGAGTCATAGATGAATAACCAGTCGTTGGTCGTGTTGGTGATTCCGAATTGGTTTGCAGAACCATTCAACAAGCCAGTTGCGCTGTCGATTCCACCAGTACCAACAATGTGGTGTGGTTGAGCAACAGTGCTTCCGCCGTTATCGGTTATGAAGTGAGGCACTTGGATTACGTAGTCCATCTTAGAGGTATCGGTACCAATCTTGACTGCACCAGGTACATCAATGCCAGGTACTAAACCCCACCATTGAGTTGCTGAAGCAGATCTAGCACGAGTTCCGTTGATGGTAATGTTTGCGCTCTCAGCAGAGTTGTAGTAGTACTGCAATGAGTGGTTGGTTCCAGCCTTGTAGAATCCTTCACCGCTCTTGAAGTACAACACTGAACCGTTCAAAGCAGTGCTTTGGACTGATTGAGTGTGCAATACCATGTAGACCGTGTTGGTGCTTACAGCTCCGCTTTCGAATTGGAATGCGTTGCTTCTGCCAGAGGTTACTTGTAACAAGTCACCTACTACAGTACCACCAGAAGAGTCGATAGGCAAGGTTTGTCCTTTTTGCACGCTGAAAGTCAACGTGTCCCATTGAGCATTTTCTAATGGAGTTCCGCTAGCATCTTTTCCGAATCCAACGAAGTTCAACTTGTATCCAGACAATCCAGGAATTAAAGTCAAGCTGTCGCCGGCCTTTAATTCGTTAGTGTCTACCAAGTTGTAGATTTGGATTTTTTGCAATGCTTGAGAGGTAGAGTAGTTGGTTGAAGTCAAGTCAACGTACCAGTTGTTAGTGGTTGGAACGCTAGAGCTTGAAACTCTTTGTCCTTCAGTCAAGGTTACTCTGTCAGAGAAGATAGCTACTTTAGCGTAGTTGTTTTGTCCTAAACCAGTAAAGGCTTTGTACAAAGTGATTACTACACCGTTTTCGTCGTAAGTAGATACTCCGCCTTCTTGCAAGGTTGCAGTGTCGATCTTTTGTCCTGCAGCGTTGTAGATGTCGAATGATACTGGAGGTTGGTAGTTAGAACCAGTTGGTACTCCTGAGATATCAGTCAATACTAATCTTACACCGTTTGGAGCAGTTAATTCGTCTCCAATTTGCATGAATTCGTTGTATTGTACTTCTTTTCCTAGAGATACTGATTGGAAGTTGGCTCCACTTAAAGTGTATCCAGAAATCAACCATTGTCCGCCTAAGAAGTCAATCTTTATTCTGTTCTCGACTAATTCGTCAGAACTAGTACAAGTTATTGAGTTCTTAGTGATATCCAAACAAACTGGGATTGGGTTGCTGAATGAAGTCTCGTACATTAAACGAGTTCTTCTGGTTTCAACTCTCTTGTCTGATTCGTCGTACGTAGTTTGAGAGTATACGTAGATTTTTTGCTCTTCCTTGATTGACAAGGATTTTGCTTGAATGGCGCCGTTGTTAGTTAACTTCAAGACGTTAGTGGTGTCTTGAGTAATTACCTTAGCGTCAGTAGTGTTTCCAGTTCCACCGTTGTATGCTGACCAGCCTGCAGCGTTAACATCGCCTAGAGCGTTGTCAGAAAATTGGTCTACTGCATCTTCCAAGTATGATTGGAATGCGTAAGCCAAGTTAGGGTTTACACCTGGAGTCGTGGTTTCCAACTTTACAGTTGAAGTTCCGCTTCCGGTTGATCCACCGACACAAGTTAATCCACTGGTGTCTACTTCGATTGACCTGCTAGTGTAAGCTAGGTTACCAATCATGGCTGCAATGTTAGCAGCTGCGACAGCGTCAGATGGGTGTGCAGTTGAACCAACTACGATTTTTACATTAGGCTCTCCGTTTGAAAAGAACGGGTAGTTTCCTAGATCTCCGTCTACCATTACTTGGGCAGCTCCAAAGGCAGCTCCTAGTAAGGCAGCTCCAGCAGCAATTGAGGAAATCCTCTTGATGTTTGCGCTTCTCACGTAACCACTTCCGACGAGCTTAGAAGCCTCGTCAACTTTTATCAAAACTTATATAGCACTCATTCGGCCAGCCTATATAAGCAT
>JABWCK010000025.1 GCA_013360305.1 Microcaldota archaeon | reverse complement strand
ATTCCGACTTGAACCACGCTTTTCGCTTGTTTTAACGCGTTGTTTGCAATGCATGCGTGGCTGTATTTTGATCCTTCAAATTCTTCATGCAAGTCGCTGTGAGCGTCTAACTGCAATACACTAAAGTTTTTGCCAGTTTTTTCATTAAAAGCATTCAATACTCCGGTAGTAATCGAGTGGTCTCCGCCTAACGAAACAACAAACTTGCCGTCGTCTAAAAACTCGCGAATAGTTTTTTGAATGCGTTTGTTATTTTCTTCAACGCTTCCTCTAACTGGCTCCATGTATTCGGTGGTGCAAATGCCTTTCTTCCAAACTTCAGTCTTGGTTTCTTCGTCAAACAACTCGAGCTTGACGCTCTCGTGAATAATTTCTCTAGGCGCATTTCTTTGACCGGCTTGGTTTGATGCAGTCGAATCAAACGGAATAGGGAAAACAATTATTTTGCTTTTCTTGTAGTCGCTGTATTCGTCCTGTAATCCTGCAAAGTTTTCCGGATCTTGAGAATAAAGAATCTTTTTCATTAATAAAAATTAGGTTGAAGGAGTCTTTTATTTAATTCACTTTCGCATTTCTACTTTCCAAGTAGTGGTCTTGTCGTAAAAAGTTGGTTTTTTTGCTATTTCGACGCGAGGTAAGGGGATTACTAGTTTGTCTCTAAAGCTTTTAGTCAAGCGTACAAAGCGATTAATTGTTTCTTTATCTGTTGGTTGGGCAATTGTTGATAGTATTCGAACGCGGCTAGTTGCAGCGTCAAGTTCTCTTTGTTCGTAAAGCATGTATTTCAAATTAGTCGAAACAGTGTTCCAACCTCTTTGAACGTCTCCTTCTACGCTGTGAAATCCAGGTATTTTGTCTGCTAATTCTTCGCTTAAAGACATGTTATTGTAAATATTGCTTCCAATTATTACGTGGCCGTTGTTTTTTTGTTTTTCAATTATTTGTCTTAAAGCAGAAGCCAAGTTTTCGTCATGCAAGTTGTTTCTAAGCATTTGAATTGTTGCATAACGCTGGTAGTCTTCCCTGTCGGTTAATTCCATTTCAGAATGTCTTTGTAATTCTGCATCCAAGTTTTTACCGGGTAGTAATCGTGCAACATCGAATAATCTAGTTATGGGAATAGAGTTTTTATCGCACAATTCTTGAATTGCGTTTCTTTGTTTAGTGTTTAATGCAAACCTTGGACCTAATTCATTCAAAACGTGTCTATTTAGCGCCTTAGTTGGTTTGCGAATTTCTTCAAGCGCCTTCCTGTTTTCTCTATCTAGTCTAGCCATGTGCAAGACGTGATGCATTCCGTGATTCGCTTGAAAACTAGCAGCAACTCCTGCGCCTAGAGTAGCCACGTAACCACTCAATCCAAGCGATAACAATAAAGCTCCTGCTTTTTTTGGATTAAATTTTCCAAGTCCTTTCCTAAATGGAATATGTTCGCCTTTGCGTCCCACTATTCCTATTAAGTCTCCTGTTTCCGGATCAACATCGTAAATAGGCTGGTTTCTTACCATATTTAAATAATTTTTTTAAAGTTAATATGCATTAGCTATTTTTGTTTTTTTCGTGAAACTTTTTTCTAAACTGCTTCGACGGAAGGTTTTTTAAATAGTTTAATTCAATTATGTAAAGCAAGCGCAATTGTTTTCGCTGAAGTCAATAGGCTCAAAATGACTGTTTTTAGAATGAAACCGCGCTGTGTTGGAAAATTATCATTCAGATTTATGTTTGTTTTTTTTATTGAAAAAAATTATTGGGAGGGATTTTAAGCAATGGCAGATAAACCACACTTGAATTTGATTTTCACTGGTCACGTCGACCACGGAAAGAGTACTACTGTAGGTAGGATTCTTTACGAGACTGGCGCTTTGTCCGAGAACGACTTGAGAAAGTTGAAGGAAGAAGCAGCTAAGGTAGGAAAGCAAACTTTCGAATTCGCTTTCGCTATGGACCAATTGAAGGAAGAAAGAGAACGTGGTGTAACTATTGACATTGCTCACAAGGACTTCCACACTAACAAGTACTACTTTACTATTATTGACGCTCCTGGACACAAGGACTTCGTTAAGAACATGATTACTGGAGCTTCACAAGCAGATGCTGCAGTATTAGTATGCTCTGCCAAGGAAGGAATTCAAGCTCAAACTATCGAGCACGCTTTCTTATTGAAGGTATTGGGAGTACAGCAATTCATTGTTGGAATCAACAAGATGGATGCTGTAAACTTCGACCAAGCCAAGTACAACGAAACCAAGGAAGCTTTAATCGTTAAGATGAAGCCAATGGGTTACAAGTTGGATGCTATTCCATTCGTTCCTTACTCTGCTTACGGTGGAGACAATATTAAGGCAAAATCTGACAAAATGGCTTGGTACACTGGCCCAACCTTGTTGGAAGCTATGGATGCTTTAATTGTTCCAAACAAGCCAACCGACAAGCCTTTGAGAATGCCTATCCAGGAAGTATTCACTATCACTGGACAAGGAACTGTTCCAGTAGGTAGAGTTGAAGCAGGAATAATGAAGCCTAACACTACTGTAATCATAATGCCTCAGGGAGTGACTGGTGAAGTAAAAAGCATTGAAATGCACCACAAGAGTGTTCCAGAAGCAATTCCTGGAGACAACATTGGTTTCACTATCAAAGGTATTGACAGGAAAGCAATTCAAAGAGGATCAGTAGTTGGTTCACCAAATGCTCCTCCAACTGTAGTTGAGGAATTCACGGCTCAAATCGTCGTATTAAACCACCCAACTGCTATTGGAAAGAACTACACTCCAGTATTCCACTTGCACACTGCTCAATTAGCTTGCAGTATTGTGGAAATCGTTGAGAAGAAGGATCCAAAGACTGGACAAACTGCTCAAAAGAACCCTGACTTC
Source organism: Microcaldota archaeon (assembly GCA_013360305.1). GTDB lineage: Archaea > Micrarchaeota > Micrarchaeia > Norongarragalinales > Norongarragalinaceae > JABWCK01. The sequence continues at coordinate 10,140 of JABWCK010000025.1, read as the reverse complement.
ATTAAGACTGGAGACATTGCAATCGTTAGAATCAAGCCAACCAAGCCAGTGTGCGCTGAAAAATACAGCGACTTCCCTGCTTTAGGTCGATTCGCAATGCGTGACATGGGTCAAACCGTGGCTGCAGGCGTTATTTTGGACGTTGTTCCAAGAAAGGCTTAAATTCTCTTCCCTACATTTTTATTTTCTTAAATTTTTTTGGTTTTTAATTAAATGAATAAGGCAAGAATAAAACTCGAAAGTCAAGATTGCACTGATCTTGATGATGTATGCACGCAAATCCGCGACATTGCTAGCAAAGCCGGCGTCCAAATCAAGGGACCGGTACCGCTACCAACTAAGAAGTTGAAAGTCTCCACCCGCAGGACTCCTTGCGGAGACGGTTCTGACACTTACGAAAAATGGGAATTAAGAATCCACAAGAGATTAATCGAAGTACAAGCAGACGACCGCGTACTAAGAGAAATCATGAGAATTAGAATTCCATCAAGCGTAAACGTCGAAATGACTCTAAACTAAATTTTTCCTTTTTTACAAATTTTTTGCTATTAGCGTCAAGCTTTCAAGTAATAGGAATAAAAACTAATTCGTTGTTTTTAATTTAAATGAATTCCAGATTGCTATTATTTTTGCTAGGCGTTTCCTTGCTGTTGTACGGATGCATTGAAGGCGAAGCAGAACCAACCCCCTTCCCTACGCCTGTATTAACGCCTACACCTAGCCCAACCGCTAACGCTACTGCTACTCCAACCCCTGTAATTGAAGTAACTTTAACGCCTACTGCTACTCTAGCGCCTGAAACCGTTCTAGCTTGCGGAAACACTGGAGAAGGACAATGCGTTTCCGGAGCAGCCCCGTTATATTGCTTGAATGGATTGAAAGTAGACAATTGTGCTAAATGCGGTTGTCCAACTGGACAAGTTTGCGGTAGAATCAGTGATTTCTCTACCTACAAGTGCTGGAGTCAAGAATTCATTGAAAAAAACAACGGAACTATATTGAAAGTAGTATCTCCAACACCATCTCCAAACGTAACTACTACTCCTTCACCAACGCCAACTATTGGACCAACCATCGCACCATTGCCTTCACCGTATCCTGACTTTAATACTTTCAAACTACAAATGCAAACTGCTTTGAAAAACGCTACCGGAATTCAAATGTACTTCCAAGGCACTAACCAGCCAGGAACTTATCAAATACTCCACTTAAACACTCCACAACTCAATTTTTACTTATATGACGGAGTATATAGTGGATGGACTTCATTCGAAGAAGACCAAGTATCCCGACTCAATGCGACTCAACGCTTCAACTACGTATTGTTATTAAACGAAACAGACTCGCAACCTCCAAGCGAGTTCAGGTTTAAAATGGAGTGCTACAAGTGGTCTTACTCTGTAGACGTAACCTACAAAGAAAACATTGTAACCAACTACAACAAAGACGGGTTGAAAATCGCCCAAGCAGTCGCTTCTATCTGCAGGTAAGCGTTTTTATTCTCCCTCAAGCAAAATATTTTTTTCACGCCGGGGTGGCAGAGCGGTTATTGCGCTGGTCTTGAAGGACCACCATGGGGGGAAGTTATATCCCCCACACTGAGTCGACCCTCCCCCTTCTAAGAAAAACTATTTTTTTAATTTAAACAATTCAAAAATTTAGTGGGGTAGGTCGACCAGTTAGGGGGGAGTGATTGTATAACGCGTTCTTCGAGGAACGCGTTTAGGTACAACGCCCCTAGGTGGGCCTAGTCAACCAGTGCCCTCACGGGCTCAGGAGTTCGAATCTCCTCTCCGGCGCTTTTTAATTCTTTGAAAAGCAAATTATTTTCATGAGTTTTTTTGTTTCTAGTTCGCGAAAGCCTTCTGTGCCGACTCGTCAGTTATGTAAGTGGCTGGAGCGATTGTTTGGTGGCGAGTACGAAAACCGAGGCAAGCGAAGCGTTGAAGACGTAGTGCAACGAGCTGAAGAGAAGGGTTTTACTAAAGTATTGTTTGTTTACGAATCGCACGGCAATCCGAGCGAACTAGTTTTTTTAGATGAAGGCGAGTGGGTTGAACCGATTAGGATCAAGAGCGTTGTTTTTCACGAGTCTAATGCTAGAGTAAAGAAAGTAGGTTCAGCAGAATCGAGTAACGATGCAAAAAAGTTAATGGCTTTGTTTGGAGAATTTGATTCTTCTGGTTCGAAGGCGTTTTTTTCTCTTGAAAAAATTTACTTCGAGCAGGATGGAAAAAAAATTGGTCCAGAGTTGGTCTTGAAATGAAAGCAGTAATAGAAGTTAGTTTTGATTCAAAGGAATTAGCTAGTAAAGCGTTACGGGTTATTGGTAAACAAAACATTTCAAAAAAAGCAGTAGTGAAAGGCGTTTTGAAGGAGAAAAACTTGGTTTTTACTTTCGAGAGTGATAGTTTCGCTGGTTTGCGTGCGCTAACCACGACGTTGTTTAGGGATTTAAAAATATTTTTCGATTCGTTGGAAATAGTTAGAAAAGAAAAAGCTTAAGTTCAATATTTTTAGTGTTTTATATTGTATACAGGTGAAAAAGTTACATGGCAGGACAAGATGATTTAGTTAAGGCTCAACAATTGCAGCAGCAATTGCAGATCGTAGCAATGCAAAAGCAGCAGTTTAGTTTACAGAATGCAGAGATTGATCGCGCGTTAAATGAATTAGGAAACGCTTCTGTAGCTTATCGCGTGGCAGGCAGCGTGATGGTTGAGAAAAGCGTTCCTGAATTGAAGACTCAGTTGAGTGAAGAAAAAGAATCGGTTGAAGTTAGATTAAAGGCTTTGACTAGGCAGGAAGAATCTTTATTGAATGCATTTGAGGATTTGAGGAAGCGTTTAGAACCAATGGGCGGGGACGATGCGAGCATTACTAATTAGTTTATTGTTGGCGAGTACTGTGTTAGCTGCGGAGTGCGGCGATTTTCAATGCACTGAGTTAGAGGAAGTAGTTTGTCCTCAAGATTGTGCGAAACCAGCACCTCAGCAAGGCGGCGAGTGGATTTTTGTTTTAATGGCGTCACTGTTTATTTTGATTGCTACTATAGGTTGGTTTTTGTCTAGTTTTTCTATAAAACAAGATTCGTTCTATCCTCAACAAGCTTATTCTGAAGAACCTGTTGTTCAAAAGCGTGTTAAATCAATAAGAAAACGCCTAAAGTAGTTACTATTATTCCTGCTAGTTGTTTTTGAGTAATGCTTTCTCCAAAAACTATTACTGAAGTAACTACGGTTACTATTATGTTTAACAATAAAACTGCAGATACTAGTGAAGTTTGTCCTTTACTGAACGCTACTAGAGTTAGTGTTAAAGTAACTATGCCTAAAAATAACGCTATGCTTAATGCAGTGAGTAATTGCACGCTTATTATTTTATGATAATAACCCAAGTAAGATATTGCTAGTATTAGTACAATTATTGCTATTAATGGAAGAACTGCTTCTATTTTGAAACTGTTTTTTTCTAGTTGCTTCGACAAGTTGCTGTTAGCAATATTCATGAAGCCAATGCTAATTGATGCCGCTAATGCGTAGACAAGCCATTCTGGTATTAATTCAGCCATTTCATTCACTTAACGCGTCGATTGCTTTGACTGCTTTCAACGGGTCGTTATAATTAGGAACGTCGTTGTTCGTTAATAAGATTACTGCTTCCTTTGAATACTTGCCGCCCATGAATACTGTAGCAATTGGCTTCTTGAATTTTTTTGCTTTAATCACGGCCCAAGCGTCGTTAACTGAGTCAGTCATTGTTTGAAGAGTTTGAATGACTATTAGTGAATGAATATTTTCTTGTTTTAAAACTGCATTTATGGCTGCTTCGAAGCGTTCAGGCAAAGCGTCGCCTACTAAGTCAAGCGGGTTCCTCTTCGAGTAAGCAGGATGCATTTTTCCACTAGAGTCTAGTTCTTTAATTGTTTTTACGCTTAATTCTGCTAAGTTTAAGCCTAGTTTTTCGCAGTAATCTGCTGATAAAACTCCAGCTCCCCCGCCGTTGGTAATAATTGCAGTGTTTCTGCCTTTTGCTTTAGGCTGCATTGAAAACGCTTTAGCTATGTCAAACAATTCTTCTATTGTTTCGACGATTATTCCTCCAGCTTGTTCTACTGCTGCTTTGATTACTGCGTAATCGCTAGCTAAAGCGCCAGTGTGCGAAGAAGCTGCTTTTAACCCGCTTATTGAAGTGCCGCCTTTCAATACGATGACTTTTTTTCCTTTCAAAGAACATTTTTTGATTGCGTTAAAAAAACGCCTGCCTTCTGAAACCGTTTCCAAATACAGCGTGATTGCTTTCGCGTTAGAATCATCAGCAAACCATTCTAAGAAATCGGATTCGTTAACGCCTGCTTTGTTGCCTAAACTAATGATTGATTTGAATGCATACGATTCCTGCAACGCCCAGTCAATTACGCTGTCTGCTAAAGCACCGCTTTGAGTAATGAATACTGTTTTTCCTACGGGTGGAGTGCTTAAAGCAAAGCTAGCGTTCAAGTTTTTCTCTAAATTCATTAACCCGAGCGAGTTCGGGCCTAGTAGTGAAATGTTGTTTTTTTTGCATAACTCGCTTATTTCGTTTTGTGTTTCTTTTCCTTTCGCGTTGAATTCTGCGAAGCCTGCTGAAATAATTATTATTGCCTTGACTTTTTTCTCAACGCATTCTTTTACTGCTTGCAAGACGAACTTGGCGGGAATGCTTATTACTGCTAAATCAATATTGTCTGAAATTTTAGTAATGCTTGAATAACACTTTACTCCAAGGATTTCTTCAGCGTTCGGGTTTACTGCGTATATTTTGCCAGGAAACGCTTTACAGTAAGGCGAGGGATAAACGCATCCTTGAGTTAATCCTTTTAATATTCCGTAACCAACGCTATTGTTGTCTCTGGACGCACCGATTACTACTACGCTTTGTGGTTCTAGCAAGTACTTCATTTCAATACCTTAGCGTCTACGACAAACGCTTGATTTTTAGTTACTATTACTGGGTTAAAATCGATTTCAGTAATTTTTTCTTTCTCCATCAACTTGCTTGTTTTCAATAATAAATCAATTACTGCCGTCTTGCTTGCTTTTCTTCCCCTAAAACCTTTGTTAAAGAAAACGCTAGCTTTAGTAGAGTCAATCATTTCTGTCGCGTTGTTTCGAGTTATTGGAAGCAAGCGAAGGCTAGTGTCTTTAAACAATTCTGCAAAAATGCCTCCAGAACCAAACAACACGATGTTTCCGAATTTGTTGTCGCGTTTGGCGCCGATTATTACTTCCACTCCGTGCAGTTGTTCTTGCAACAAGAAGCTTTTGTTCTTCATGTTCTTAGAATTTTTATTTAGTCGGTCAAAGGTTTTTTTCAAGCTCGATTCATCATGCAAATCTGTTTCGATTAGTTTTTTTTCAGTCTTGTGAAGCAGTCCTTCAGCTATTATTTTCAACACCCAAGGGGGTTTTAGTTTTTTTGAATTCGAAAGAACTTGCTTCAAGCTAGTGCAGTTGAATTGTTTGCCTGTTTTTATTCCGTATTTATTTAGTAGAAAACTGGTTTCTTTATACCCTAAGAGCATGTTTTCTATTAGCGTTTCTTTAAATAAATGGGTTTTTGCTGGTAAAGTGTTAAAAACTTTTTTTGCTTACTAAATACAGGGTTTTTTGGTTTTGAAAATATCTTTTTTGGGTGCTTGTCGGGAAGTAGGTAAAAGCGCTTTTTCTGTAAAAACCGACAACTTGCGTTTGCTGCTTGATTGTGGTATAAAAATTCACGAAGATTACGAGACTCCTGTTCTAAAAAACTTGAGTTTTGACGCTTGCATTTTAAGCCATGCTCATTTGGATCATTCTGGGAGCATTCCTGCTTTATTCAAGCACAATAACCCTGCCGTATTCAGTACTTTCCCAACAATACCTCTAGTGTCGTTGTTGTTGGAGGATAGCGTTAAGATTTCTACTTACAACAAAGTGCCTTTGCCTTACACTCGAAGCGAGTTGAACAAGGCGTTACGCAAAATGGTTGCTTTGGCTTACGAGCAGGAATACCAGTTTTTTGACGGAACAAAGTTTTCTTTCCTAGATGCTGGGCATATTCCTGGAAGTGCAGGAATTGCTTTAGAAAGCAAGGGCAAGAAATTGTTTTACACTGGCGATTTTCGATTGACTAAAACCGGCATTAGCACGCCTGGAAAGCTTCCGAAGGAAGCTGATGCGTTGATTATTGAAAGCACTTACGCGTTTCGCGAACACCCTGACCGAGCGAAGTTGGAAAAAGACTTAGTGAAAAAAACTAAGGAAATAATTGATTCAGGCGGGACTGCCTTGTTTCCTTGCTTTGCTATTGGCCGAACGCAGGAAATGATGGAGTTATTCACTAAAAACAAGATTGCAGACGTATTCGTTGACGGCATGGGGCAGCGCGTTTCAGATATTGTTTCAGAATTTCCTTCTTACGTTAGCGATCCTGAATCTTTTCAGGACGCATTAAGCTTCGCTAGGCCTGTTAAGGATCGCGACATGCGAAAACGCATAGCGAAAAGCAATTCGATCATTATTACTACTGCTGGAATGATGGACGGCGGCCCGGTTTTAAGCTATCTTCAACAATTAAAGAGCGAGAATGCTAAAGTGTTTTTGACTGGTTACCAAGTAGAGGGAACTAATGGAGACAAGCTAGTAAACCATCAACCTGTTAATTTTGGTCGTTATTCTGAAAAAGTAACCCTGCCTTTCGAGCATTTTGATTTCAGCGCACACGCCGGGAGAAAAGAATTGCTTAAAGCAATCAAACAAATCAATCCAAGCAAGGTATTTTTGGTTCACGGTGATTCTTGTGAAGAGTTTGCAGCTGACTTAAAAACTCAAGGTTTTGATGCTTACGCTCCAGCGTTAGGCGAATCGTTTGATATTTGATTCCAAGTTGGTTTTTATTCTCTCTTTCAGTAATTTTCTGCAATGAATAAGCGCTTGGAAAAACTTGCTTTCGCTGCAGTAGGGTCTGCTTTGCTTACTAAAAAGAAAGTCGACGCGTTTGTCGATGAGTTGATTGATTCTAATGCTTTAAGCGAAGCTGAAGGAAAAGCCTTCGTTGGATTAGTTTTAAAGAAGTTCAAGGCGGAAGAAAAAAAATTCGAGAAATTATTTTCTTATAAAAAAACCGTGAAAACAAAGAGGCGTAAGAAGTAATGGCTTATTTTTCTCTTGGTTACAAGCACTTCAAGCGGCTGAGGCAAATTTACCACGTCTTGTCGAAGTATGGATTTATTGAAGTAGTCGATTGGTTGCAAGAAGGAAAAGTAAAGAAGTTTGTTTCAGACTTGTTTCCTCAAAAAACCAAAAAGCCCTTAGGCGAGAGAATTAGGTGCGCGTTAGAAGAGTTGGGTCCTACTTTTATTAAGTTCGGGCAGATTCTTTCAACTCGTGGCGATTTGTTTCCGCCGGAAGTAATTGTCGAGTTAGAAAAACTACAAGACGCTGTTCCGCCTTTTTCGTTTGATGAAGTAAAACAAATATTGCAAGAGGAATTCAAAGGCAAGAAAGTATTCAAGAAGATTGATGAAAAGCCACTAGCTGCTGCCAGCATTGGTCAAGTTCACAAAGCAGTATTGTTGAATGGTGACGTAGTTGCAGTAAAAATTCAAAGGCCAGGAATTAAAGACTTAGTTGAAGAAGACGTTCAAATATTGTTTGATATTGCTAATTTCCTTGAATCGAATTTTCAAGAAGTAAAATACTACCAGCCAGTTGACTTCGTGCAACAGTTCGCTTTCACTATCCGTAAAGAAATGGATTACTTGCACGAAATGAGGAATGCTCAAAAATTCGCTAGAAATTTTGAAAAAGAAGAAACCGTTAGGATCCCTAAAACTTATCCCGACTTTACTACTAAACGAGTGCTGGTTTTAGAATTCCTTGAAGGAAAGAAAATTACTGACTGCGCTAAGTTATCAATAGAAAAAAGAAAGAAAATCGTTGAACGCGGAGCTAACGCAGTAATGAAGCAAGTTTTACAGCATGGTTTTTTCCAAGCTGACCCGCACGCAGGCAACTTGTTGGTGTTAAAGAATGACGTTATTGGCATTGTTGACTTCGGCATGGTTGGATACTTGGATGAATCCATGCGCGAGCAATTAAGTGACTTTTTTGTTTCGCTAATTACTAAAGACACTCAAAAACTAGTTGATTACTTTATTTCAAACGGAATGACTCCGCCAGACTTGGATGAAGCCGCGTTTAAAATTGATTTAGATGAATTAATCGACCAATACTATGGTTTTTCCTTGAAAGAAATGCATTTGGCTGAAATTGTTGAAGATGTTTTCACTGTTTCTAGAAAACACAAAATCAGAATGCAGCCTCGATTGCTTTTATTGTTTAGGTTAATCGTTACGCTGGAAGGCGTTGGAAGAAAAATCTATCCTCAGTTTAACACGATTCCTGTAGCCAAGCCTTACATTGAAAAAATACTTAGGGAAAAAAACTCTCCATCTAGATTGCTTAAAAAATCTTTGAACCAAGCTCACTCGTTTAGTGAAGCAGTAGCTCGTTTTCCAATGCAAGTCTCTGGGTTGATGTCTCGCGCTCAAAAAGGCGAACTCGAGATAAAAGTAGACCACCACGGGTTGGACGAAAGCGTTTTTCGAGTCGACCGAGCTATAAACAAGATTTCGCTTGCGTTAATGACTACTGGATTGTTTTTAGGCAGTTCTATTCTAGCTCAATTGGAAATACCTCCTTTAGTGCTTGGATTGTCTTGGCTTGCATGGGTTGGTTTCTTGTTTTCTGGATTGTTAGGATTCTTGTTGTTAGTAAGTATTTTGTGGAGCCGCGAAATATGAAAATCTTAATGCTTAACTTGTTTTATCCGCCGTATCAGGGCGGGACTGAAAAACACTTGAGGGAAGTGTGTACTCGTTTAGTTAAGAAAAACTTTGAAGTCACTGTGTTGAGTTCTGCTCTTCCTTATGCGAGGACTCGTGAGGAAGTAGTTAACGGAGTTAGGTTAGTTAGGAGTCCGGGAATAGTTTTAAACAAGACTCCCGTACCAATTCCTCCTCCCGTGCCTTTGAATCCTACTCACTTGTTTGACTTGCATCGCGAAGCAAAAAATGCAGACGTAGTGCATATTCACAATCGATTCGCTTACAATTTGCTTGACTTGTTTCTAGTGAAAAAAATTCTTCACGGAAAAAAATTGTCTCTAACTCTTCACAATGCTCGGCCTCAAGGCATTGATTTAGTTACTGACTTTTTTGGAGGAGCTTACGACGACTTGTTTGTTTCAAGCTTGTTCAAGAATTGCGACCGCATTGGAGGCGTTTCTCAAAACACTCTTGATATTACTCTTCCGAAGAAGTTGAAGTACAAGACTCAAGTTATTTACAATGGCGTTGATGTTAAGAAATACAATCCCAAAAACAAGCCGGGTTCTAAGAAAGAATTGTTCGGAGACAAAATGATTTTAACCGTCTGCAGGTTAATGGAGCAAAAGGGTTTGAAGTACTTGCTTAACGCATTCAAACGCGTTTTAGCTGATGAACCTAAAGCAATGCTTGTAATCGTGGGCCGAGGGCCGTTGTTGGATCATTTGCGAAATGAAGCTAAACAACTCGGCGTGGAGTCTAGAGTGTTTTTTGAACCCAGGCAGTTAGCAGAAGAAGAATTGTTGGAGTATTACTCTGCTTGCAAAGTGTTTGCTTTGCCTTCGTTGTGGGAGCCTTTTGGAATGGTTTTTGTCGAAGCAATGGCTCACGGTAAACCCGTGGTTGGCACGAAGATTGGGGGTATTCCTGAAATAGTTTCAAGCGATTCTGGTTTTTTAGTTCCGCCTAGGGATCATGTTATTCTTGCAGAACGAATTCTCGAGTTATTGTCTGATAATTCTTTAAACAAGAAAATGGGTTATGCTGCTAGGCGGGTTGTTGAAAAAAAATTCACTTGGGACAACACTGCCGACAGTTATAAGCGCTTTTATTCTTACTTTGAGTAGTTTTTTTCATGCGTGAACGAATAGCTTGGTTTTCTGACACTCTCGAGCAAAACAATGGTATTGCTACTTACTTGCAGGAAATAATGCCTTTAATGTGCCGCGACAATACTTGCGGAATAGACTTGTTTGCCGGGCGAGTTACGCGAGACTATGCTTTTTCAGTTT
>JABWCK010000024.1 GCA_013360305.1 Microcaldota archaeon | reverse complement strand
ACGGCTGCAGAATCCTTTCTCTTCTAAACTGCGGCACTCGTTCTCGTTGCACTCGCCGCAAGCATTGCTTGAACACTTTGAAGGAATTGGAGCACAACCAGTAACAGTAACTAGTGCTTCTAATTCAGTAACGCTACCCGAACCAGGTAGTAATGAATTGAATGCTACCTTGCATTGGCCGTCAGCATTAGCTGACACTTTGTATTGGCTTGAAGGCTTAGTGCGGGTTAGTTTTACTTCCCCACTGCTTAAAGCAACACAGTTGCCGTCAGTGCTTACTTGTATTGGCACGTCAACGTCAATCAAGCTCTGTAAGTTGAATGAACCACTAGCGCCACAAGCTTGGAATGTTAATTCAGTCGGGTTGACATCAAAAAAGTCTTTAGCGAATACTCTCAATTCTTTGGTTTCAGTAGCGAATCCATCGCGTTTAGCAGTGACTAATAATTTTCCCACTGAAGTAGGGTTTAGTTTCCTGAACTTGTATAATCCATCCTCGCCTCTATCGCTTGAATCGTCTCCTAAAATAAATAATGGACCGCTAACGCTTCCGCCTAAAGGAGATCCTTCCAAGTCCTCTATTTCAACGCGTGCATCAGTAATCGCGTTGCCTCGATCGTCTCGTAAAGTAATAGTTAAGTCTTTTCGCACGTTGGTTTCAAAATCAGTTGGAGTGGCAACTAAAGACATTACTCCAGTGCCTTCAATCGACAAGTATCTTTCTGTTGACAAGATTGTTCCTGAATCATCAGCGTATTCAATCTTCAACCTAGCATTACTCGTTGGCAAGAAAGTGTTTCCTGAAACGCTTGATTGTGCTTTTCTTAAAGAAAACTGCAAGTCTTTTGTTGAAGACTGAGCTCCTTCTAAATCCAAAACATTGGCTTTAGCTAGTGATGAAACAATGATTTTAGGATTAACTGGGTCTTGGAATGAAGTAACGAATGAATTGACTGAAAACAATCCGCCTAAAGTTACTTTCAAACCATTCGTAACTGTTTGTTCAGAACTAGATAATTCTACGTACAAGCACCCGCGATCGTTGCATAATCCTTTTCCTTCAACTACGCCGAATGACTTAGAGTAAGTGTTAGCAAAGCAAGATTCTTTTTCTAAAGTATTCTCGCTGCGACCCAATTCATCATCTACGGGGTCTCTTCCCCAAATATTATTCTTGGAAACGAATGCTCTATAATAAAAATTAATTTTATCTAGTTTTGTTGCAGAAGCGCGGACTCTCAAGAATGTTCCTAGAGTGCGTACGCCCGTAGTCTTGAATTCGTTAGTCAACCACTTTACTTCGCTTGATTCTTGTCGAGTTTCTAAAGCAGAACAAGCTTGTTCTTGGTCAAAAATAGTGCCCCAACTATTCTTTGCATCGCTTGGCTTGTCGAAGTCTAACAAGAATGCTTTCTCGTCTTGAATGCTAGTCTTGTCGCCTAATCGCAAGGAAATTCCGCCTTTCTCTGCTTGAGGAATGTTAGCAGTTATCAACACTTTGTAAAGCCCGCCTTTTTCTAACAAAGCGCCGTCTGGTAATACTTCATTGGTTTCAGCGTTTTGAATTTCAAAGCTTAAAACTTTTATTTCGTCGCTTAACGCGGTTGGAATCATTAATAATTCCTTGTCTGTTTTTTGGTTTATGCCTACAATAATTTCTTCAGATTCAGTCGCAACAAAACCGCCAGCATTAGCCTTTAACACTATTGGGTTGTTGGCCCATACTTTTAATTCACAGTAACCATCGCCAGTTGATAGAGTATTGCATGAAACGATTTTTTCTTCATCAACAAAAGCATCAATGCTTGCAGCAATCAATACGCGTTTAGCTTCGCTAGCGTCGCGAGTTCTTACTCTAATAGTACCAAAACCTCGTTCTAAGTGAGCGACTAGTTTGTTTTCGCTGATAGTTACTTGAATGGCATCGCTTTCTCCATTCAAAGCACCCTTCGTTACTAACGCTTTAATGTTTTGTAGAGGGACTCCTTCGATTAATACTTTACCGTCAGCACCAGTTTCAAAAACAGGCATTCCTAGAGGGAATCCATCAGTGTAAGCTAGCTTGACTTGAGCGAATTCAACTGGGTTTTCATCAGCGTCTAGTACTTCCACTTCCAAGTCACCGTGGTTTCCAGGCAACAACTTGGTTAATTTATACTGCCTCTCGGCTCCACCGATTAATCCCTTCTCTAATAATGGAAGAAATCCTTCAGCGAATGCAGTAACGTAATAAGTAGATCCTTGAATAGTGTCGAAAACTGCTTTTCCATCGGAAGAAGTGAATTGTTCATCGATTAAAATTCTTTCCTCATTTTGCAAGTATAATGATATAGTAGCTCCTTCGATTTTAGCGCCGTCAGCATCTGAAACAATTATTCCCAACTTAGAAAAATCAGTTTTTGGAATTACTGAAGTCTTTCTTTGCAATACTATGTTGAAGACCGTGTTGAACGCTGCAGAAGTTATTTTCTCGTCGCCTGAAGCACCGCCTAAGTAAGGAGCAAAACTTTCATCAACAGGATAAATATTAACGTAAACGCTGGTTCCTTCTTCTACTACTTCTTCAAAAAAGGCTTCACCGTACTCTAAATTGGCTTCATCAATTTTTGAGTCGCTGAATGAATTATATAAAGAAACTCTAGCTTCAATTGGGTTGCCGTTCTCGTCTTCAACGCTTACTAGCACACTTGCTTTCTTTGCTTTAGTTGTTGAATCATCTGAGTGAACTAGTTGAATCAAGCAAGTGTTTTGTCCTGGAGAGCAAGTTTTTGATTCTCTAGAAAAACCATCCTTTGACGCTTTGAAGTAGAATAATTGGTCTTGTCGCGAGTAACCAACTGAAATTCTTCCTTGAGCGTCAGTAAACTCGCTTACTAATTGTCCATTAGAGTCAGTGTAAGAAACTAGTGCTTTAGAAACAGGGTCATCATCTTGGTTTACTACTATTACAGTGAATTTCTTTCCGCCCCCTAAAGGACTTAGTGATAAAGACAATGAAGTTGATGAAGTTGAAATAGTTTGAATCAACGGCTCGTAATTAGGATCGCTAATGCGGAGAGTAGCTTTCTTGTCTGCAGGCACTCCTTCGAATAATAATACTCCTTGAGAATTACTAGTCGCAGTAAACGCGGAGTCTAAACCATCCACTAACAATCTTCCAGAAACTCCTTCCACTGGCAAGCCATCGCTGGATAAAGAAATACTAATATTATTAGTCGATTGAAATATTGAACCAAGCCCGCCTAAAGCAAGGAATACTATTCCGGCTAGCAACAATAAAGACAATAAAGCGAATACTGGAAAAGAAGGAATTCCTCTTTTTTCTATAGGGTTAACAAACCACTCGTAAATCTTAATACCGGTTTTTTCCACCGCGTCACAAAAAGCGTAGTACTGGTCTTCTATCTTGAAGTAAATTTTTTTAAAGAAATCAACAACACCCAACCAAAACACCACCTAAATTACTTACACTAAAAAAAGGAAAACGGAATATAAAAAACCCAAACTATCCCTTTACAGAGTCTGCAGCGTCATCAAAACTAAAGTCGTCTTCATCTTCCCAGTTGAAAATGCTTCCTGCATCCTGATCGAAGACTGATTTGATTTGTTCGAACGATTGATACAACGCTATATACTGTCCAAGCCCGTCGTACAACTGGCTAGACGCTAAAGCGACTAAGAATTGCTTGTAGCTAGGAATTTCTGGGTTGCAGTCAACGCCTACGCCAAAACGAATAACGTAAGTCAACTGGTTGCCGAACACTAATGGTTGTACGACTCCTGCTTTTGGCTTGCATACTGGAGTGCAAGAAATGCCATCTACTTTAGCAGAACCCAAGTCAAATAATGGGTTTCCTTCAGGATCGGTAGTAGTATAATATTCTCCATTGCTTGGTACTACGAAGCTGCCGGAAGTAGTTTTAACTACATCATCAACTACTTTGAAGGCTTGTCCTCCGCCGAAAGCAACACAACGACTGTAACTAGTGCGAGTTCCAAGTAGTGAGACGAGTGCTTGTTGAACGTTAGTAGTCGGTTGCAATTCGAATAAAGGCGATTGAATCGCGTTGCAAGCACTAATAGCAGCAGCTAAACTAGTACCCGAAGGATCAGCTAAAGCAGCTTTAATTTTTGCGTTAGCCGCATTGCAACCCAAAGCAGTATTGCTAGTAGTCGGAATTAATGGAGTCCACATTGGAGGCAAGCCAGTAAAGTAAGACAAAGTAATCTTTGGCTTGCGGTGGTCTTTAGTTGCTTGCTCGTTAGTGCACATTACGCCGTGATCGTAAGTTTTTACTGAATTGCCTTCACCGCACATGAATCCGCATAATTGAGGAGTTGCGCCGCCATTCAAATTCTCATTTACAGCTAGGTTTCTAGCTGAATACTTCCAATTGCTTCCATCAAACAATGCTTGCACTTCGTAAACTCCTGGAAGCACTCCGCAAGCGCTTTGAATCGAAAAACCAGCTGAAGAAAATTCGCTTGAAGCATCTTCACCTGCTTGCATTACTGTAACGAACTTGAATGATTTTTTGCCTAAACTATTTCCAGGCTCTACTCCGCCCCGGCGGTAAATTGTTTTCTCGCTCATTTCTTTCGAAACGCGTTTGAAATCAATTAACGCATTACTCAAAGCCGAAGCCGAACACCAGCCACTCGAACAACAATCAAATGACGTACAGGAGTCAATGCTTTTACCTAATTCTCCTTTCTTCGAAAAGTAAGAAGTAGACTGCTTGTATTGAATTGCTTTCAACTCTAAAGCGTCTTCTTTTATTGATAGCGTTCCAGGCCCGCTCCATGAAACTGCTTTGCCGCCACTGCCTTCAGTGAATTCTAATTGTTTTGATCCAACAAGAATTTTCCTCAAGCCAACTTGCTTGTTGTTTACTACGTAAACTAGTTTAGCACTCTCATCACCATTACCCAAGTCGTCAGGACTAATAGAAACCGACTCAATAGAGTTGGAATTGACTTTAATTTTTATTCTCTGAGTTTTTTGTTGAGCGTCACAAGAACTCCACACGTCAAAAAACGCGGAGTCGTCGCCTAGTACAGTGTTTCCTTTCACGCTAATAGAACAACCACTAGCGCCAAAGTCTCTCGTTCTAAAGGACAAAACATTGTTAGAGTCTAAGTTGTAGCATGATTCAGTGTTAGTATTGCTTTTGATTACTGAAAACACTGCCTTGCACTTGTTGTTTTGAACGTTTAATTTGATAGCGTCAGCAGCAAAAACTGGATCAATCGATAACACTACTTCATTCTTTGGAATGCTTATTACGCCATTAGCATCAAAACCAATATCGAACTCCTTGTCTAAAACAGGGTCAAGGTCGTTAGGATCTTTTACTACGCCGAGTCCAGGCTTGCAAACTTCAAACTTGCTGTCACCAGAAGGAAGCGTCGAATACTCGGGGTAACAATAATTGCCTAACTCAAGCATTTGAATGCATTGAGCTTGCGAACACAAACCACATGCCTTGTCACTGCACTGGCTTTCAGCAGGCTTTGAAGGATCACCACTTGGTGGAAGAACAGGAGTAGGCGTTGGTTTTATCGTAGGAGTAGGAATCACTGAAGGAGTAGGCGAACCACTAGGCTTTGGCGAAGGAGAAACACTGCTCGAAGGAATTCTTACGTCGAAAGCAGAGTAAAGAGTTTCAGCATAACAAAACGCTTTATCACTAGAGTCTAAATCTAAACCCAACTCCGCGTCTTGAGGAGAACGAGCATACAACGACTCGACTTGGCTCCACGAACGGTAAAACAAGTTTAATTTCTCCGACTGCTTGGCGGAATCCTTTACTTTAATTTTGAAAAATAATTGCTTGGTTTCAGAATCCTCGAATACTAACTCAACCCACTTGAATAATCCTTCAGAATTAGGATTAATGAATTGAGGCTTTAAGTCAACGCAAACACTGCTTGGATTAAACGAAGTAGACTTCCTAACAATCGGAGCTTCAGAATAATACAATATTCCAGCGTTGTCCGAATCAACACTATCCTTGCTGCCTATTCGCAAGTAAACTCCTTGCTCTACTGCTTTCGAGTTAGGACTCGCTATCAAAACAACCGAATACTCTTGCCCAGGAATAACTGTTTTAACCGGATTATTATTCAAGTCATAAACGCCGACTAAAGCAATGCTTGCGCCGTCACCAGCAGAAACTGGTTTCAAAAAGACTTGAATAATTTTCCTTTCCCCGGGTTTCAATGAATCAAACTGCGTCTCTGAATCAAAAAAACCATTTGATTTTGTTTCTACAGTCAAGTACTTTAATCCAGGAACTTTAACACTGCAAGGCGTACTGCATTCAGCTACTAAATCCTCTCCAGAATAAATTTTGAAACTAGAAGAAACTTCTTGTTTCGAAACTAAATCAATTGATTTCAAATCCAAAAACGCGACGTACAATTCAAGAGTCAATTCTATCGATGCATCGGTTGAAACAGTAATAGTCTTCGAAGCAAAACTCGACCCCTTCGTTGCTTCAATAACAAAAGACTTACTTTTTTCTAAAGCGAATTCAATACTCGACCCAGAACGAGTCTTTACTGCAGGATACAATAACAACCCGCTAGCGTCAGTAACTAAAACACTCGCGCCAGTTTCTAATTCACCAGCCTCGTTTTTTATTGAAACACTAATTTTTGCAGCGCTTGAATCCTTTTTCAAAACAAGCTTAGCCTTATTGTCAACAATCAAAGCATTACTCGGCAAGTACCCGTCAGCTAAAGCAACAGCGTAATAAGTTCCTTCAGCTACTTCCTGGACTAACAATCCATCAATACTAAAACCATCAAATAAAACAGTTTTTGGCTGCGAAACTATTAACACTCTCGCGTCAATTTTCTTGCCATTCTCGTCGACAGTTTCTATCCTTAAAGCGTCACCAAAACCATCACCAGCTGGCGTTAGTACAATAGAATAAGTCGTTACTTCACTCAACAATATGGATTCTTCCTCGCTGGAATACGGTAAAAATCCTTCAGCTTGAACAGTAAAGAAAACTCTGTCACCAATCGGTATTTGTTCAAAAATAACTACTCCGTTAGTGAATTCTTTTTCTTCAACCAACGAACCATCAACCGAATACAACCTAATAATTCCACTCGCCAGATTGAATTCAGAGTCTTGAATTAATACAGTAAGCAATCCTTCTTCAGAAAAACTAGTCGAGTCTGGCGTATTAGACGGATTTGGTTTCAACGAGTCTTGTTGTTTTACTAATTGAATATCTCGAACACCATCGCCTTCCAACGCAATGAAAGACAACACGTTAGTCTCGAATCCATTCTTTGAAACAATCAAGTCAATAACTCCAGGCTTTAAACCATTTAATCTAACTAAACCAGAATCGTCACTTAATTGTGTTCCAGATTCAGAACCACTCGAGTACTTTACTTCAGCATTCTTTACAGGAATACTGCCGGAAACAATTCGCAACGAAAAACTGCTAGAATACTCTTCAGCACTAGACAACTTTAGTGAAAAAACTTGTTGGTCAACTAAGTTAACAGTCGCACTCCTAGACGAAAAACCTTGCTTGGACGCTTTGAAAACTAATTCTTTTATAGGCAAATTATTGAAGACAACAACGCCGTTCTTTGTTTCAGCTTTAGCAAGCAATGCTTGATCATCAAACACTTCAACTAACGCGCCGTCAACCTTGTTTTCGCCAGCAACCACTGAAACCGTTACAGTACTAGTTGGTTGAAGCAAAAACCACGCTAAACCCGCTACAACAATAATCGCAATTAAAGGCAAAACAAATTTTTTAACTTGAGGCCAAGACTCTTTCAAACGAGAAAACAATTCATTAAGTTTAGCGCGTAAATTCATGCCACTAAAATAAATCAAAATAGCTTTAAAACGCCGTCGGCTACCAAGTGACTGCTATACGCAACGAATCCAACCAACCCGAAACTAATCGAACTAGTCAAAAACCCAACTATTAACGCAAACAACAAAGCAAAAACAACAGAATGAGTCATTCCCCGATGCCTTGGTTTCACGAAACGAATTGAAAACACTAGCAAACTAGAAACAAAAAAACCCGCCAACAAATGCAAACCCAAACCAGAAAACACTGATTCATTAAAAGTTAAAACAAAATTAATCGATTGAAAATAATTGAAAACAAACCAGAACAAAATGAAAAAAACGCCGACGCTAGCGTAACGATAAATCTTAGACTTGTCATGATCTAAATCCGGAGCCAACCCCCCAAGCAACGCTATTGCAAATACTATTGGATTCAACAAACCTAAACCTAACGCTAACGCAACCAACTCGCAAGCAATAATCGAAACCAACACGTGCGCTAAAAAGTTCACTAAACTTTTTAAGAAAAAGTTTAATCAAAAAGGTTTCGTTAAGAAAAAGTTTTGATCAAAAACGTTGTGATTAAAAAAAAAAAATTATAAAAAATAGAAGGAAGAAGGGGAAGAGAGAGTTGATGCGAAACCCACTTTTTTCTTTGCTAAGAAAATTTACCAAATACTCTTCAAACTTAAAGCTTCATCGACTTTAGCTTTTTGGCGTTGGTCGTGACCAACGACGTGGTCGCTGTGTACTCCCGTAATAATACTAGTGACTACTATCTTGTCGCCTAGTTCTGGGTTAACGCGAGCACCCCACTTTACGTAAGCCTTGTCGTCAAAGGTTTCAGTAATTCCTTCACCAACCTTGATTGCATCGCCTAAAGTTAGTTGAGAACCACCGGTAATCAAAACCAAGGCACCCTTGCTACCAGCGTAATCAACATCCAACAATGGGTGTTCCAAAGTGTTTTTGACTGCTGAAGCAACTTTCTCGTTTCCAGAGCCTTCACCAACTGAAATCATGGCTACGCCAGCGTTGCTCATGATCATCTTCAAGTCAGCAAAGTCAATGTTCACTAAAGAAGGCAACATTATAGTGTCAGCAATTCCCTTAACGCTTCGAGCGACTAGAGTGTCTGCTACAGCAAAAGCTTGATTCATAGGCAAGTTAGGCACGTAAGACACTAACCTATTGTTGTCAATTATGACGACAGTGTCGCAAGCTTCTCTTAAAGCATCCAAACCCCAATCAGCCTTACCCAATCTAGCGCGTTCTAAAGCAAATGGGTAAGTAACCATTCCGATTACGATTGCGCCTTGGTCTTTAGCAATTTTAGCTACTACAGGAGCAGCTCCAGTACCAGTACCACCACCCATTCCAGCAGTGATGAATACTAACTCAGCTCCTTGAAGCAACTCGCTTAATTTATCGCGTGATTGCTCAGCGGCTTTCATTCCTACTTCAGGAAAACCACCAGCACCCATTCCGCGCGTCATTTGAGCACCAATCAATACTCTCCTATCTGCCTCAACCATTTTCAAGTGGTTTTGGTCAGTGTTAATAGCAATAGTTTCCGCAGACTTCATTCCCATTGAATGTAGCCTGTGAACAGTGTTAGTTCCGGCTCCGCCGACTCCAACGACTTTAATACTAATCTTGTTTACTAATCCAGCTCCGTTTTGGGCTTGTTGGCCTTGGGCGGGTGCTGAATTACGCATTGCTGCTGCAACCAAACTATCCATTTTCTCGCATCAACTCCTTCTTGGGTGGGTTTTGAAAAACTTTTTTCAAAGAAAAAAGCTTTCGAAAAACTTTTTGCCGGAATCCCGGCCTATTAAAAAAAAATAAATGGGAAGATTAACCGATTATTTCAATGTCATAACCGGCTTGTTTTTGCTCTTTCTTTGGAGCACTGCGTCCAACAATGTGATGGCTCTTGACTCCAGTAACGATGGCAGTGATTTCTAGTTTTCCATCATAATCTGGAAGCAATCTAGCACCCCACTTGACTGAAGCGCCGGCATCCATTTTCTCGGTAATGGCTTCTCCTGCGCGAATTGCATCTCCTAAAGTCAAGTCTGCGCCTCCAGCAATGTGGATTATTGCACCGCGTGCGCCATCAAAGTCAACGTCTAACAACCTGTTGCGTAATACGCCGTTTACTGCGTCTTCAACCTTGTTAGTGCCTTTACCGCTGCCTACTGCAATCATTCCAACGTCTCCTTGTCCCATGATTGCGCGAACGTCAGCAAAGTCAATGTTAACTAAAGATGGTTGAGTGATTGTGAAAACCAATCCACCAATTGCTTTTGCTAGGATTTCATCAGCAACCAAAAATGCTTGGTTCATTGGCAAGTTTGGAACGATTTCAACCAATCGGTTGTTGTCTAGAATAATAACGCTGTCAGCTACTTCTCTCAAAGCACCAATTCCGTGGTCTGCTTTAGTAACTCTAGCTCTTTCTAAAGCAAATGGGTAAGTAACCATGGCTACTACGATAGCGCCTTGTTCCTTAGCGATTTGAGCAATGACTGGAGCAGAACCAGTACCAGTTCCACCACCCATTCCAGCGCACAAGAAAACTAAGTGTGCTCCACTCAATAATTGAGCTAAGGCATCGTGGTCTACTTCAGCGCATTTAGCACCAACTTCAGGAAAACCACCAGCACCTAATCCTTTAGTGACTGATTTTCCAATTAATACTTTAGTAATAGCTTCATCTAACATGTTCAAGTGCTGCCTGTCAGTGTTTATAGCAACTAACTCAGCGCCTTTTACACCTAATCTCATCATTCTGTTGACTGTGTTGTTTCCACCGCCACCAGCTCCAATGACTACTATCTTGATTTCTTCAAAATCCTTTCCTGCAGAACTATTTTGGTTCCTCGAAGGACCGTGCGCAACAGCTTGTCTTACAATGTCTTCCATTTTACTAAAATCGCCTCTTTTTACGAATAAAAAACAATTGTTAATCACAACTCTTTATATACTTAAAAAGGTTTCGCTATAAAAAACGGTTTTTTCAACTAAAACAATAGTTTCTCAACCAAAAAAAACCCCCGCAATATTCAGGCATATGCTTATATATAGAAAAAGATTTGATTAATGGAAGTAAGAGTATTGGTTTTAAAAAACTTTTGAAAAATGGTGATTTATTTTAATGGGTTCTGAATCAGAATCGTTCCTAGTAACCGTTCCAAAAGACTGGGAAATACAAGAATTCGCAGTCGACAAACGAAAATTCCCTTCTGTACAAGACTTGATTAGAGAACTAATCCGCAGGGACATCGAAAACTACGAAAAAGAATCAAAACAATGAAAGCCTTTACTAAAGGCTTTCAACCCAAATTATTTAACTACTAGGACAGGGATTTTTGCTCTTTCTACGACGTAGTATGAAACTCTTCCGAACAATAATCTGCCGTAAACAGTGCTTCTTTCTCGGCCGACTACAATCAAGTCGCACTTGTTTTTGACTGCGGCATCAAGCAATTCTTCACCAGCTTCGCCGTCCAACAATAACGGCTTGGCCGATACGCGTTTCTTTTTAGCCATGCTAATGGCTTTTTCTAATTCTCTAGAGAATTTTCTTCGCAACGCCATGAATTCTTTTCTAACTGGCGCATCGCTAGCAAAAGGAATAACTGATGCAACAATTAATTTCGACTTAAAATTTTTTCCAATAGCAATAGCTTGATCTAAAGCCTTCCATGATTCCTTAGAACCATCTAAACCAACTAGTATACAAGAATACATTCAAAACCCCACCGAGTATTCATCAAGCAAAACGAGTTTAAAAAGATTATTTAACTAAAAACAATCGTTTTGCAATAAAAATAGTTGTTTGAAGCAAGTTTTTTAAAACTAGAAAAAACTTTGTTTTTATGGAAATGAAAACGTTTACGGCAGTCATATGGAAAGAAAATAAAGAATACGTTTCGGTTTGTCCTGAATTAGATGTATCTAGTTTTGGAAGCACGAAAAAAAAAGCCTTAGAAAACTTGAAGGAAGCAATAGAGCTATACTTGGAAACAGTTAAGGAACTGAAAATAAAACTGCCTGCGACTACAGTTATTCCATTGAAAGTATGAAAAATGACTTCAATAAGGAAACTAATGAAAAGTCAAGGAACCAAAAGATTGTATAAATTTTGCAGGGTGATTTGGCCAAGGCTAAATAAGAACAAACTAGACTTAACAGCGTAATTGCCTCACGTGAAAAAGTTGAATAATAACTTAGGTAATTAGCCTTTCCAGCGTACGAAAGCTTCCATGGCTTCATACTCCGCCAGACCCAGCGAGCGGTACATTTGGGCGGTTTCTTTATTGCGGTATTCGGCGCGTTGCCAGAATTCACGGGCGTCGTCGCCCGGAAACGGCGGACGGTCTTTTTGACTTTGGTGCATAAAAATAGCCTGGCGTTTGCGGCGCAATTGCTGGGGGCTCATGGGCACGGCCCTTTCGATTTCATGGATTGCCCACTCGTGCCAGGCGCCCCGGTACATCCACAGCCAGCAGTCTTTGGCCCAGTCGTGGTTTTTCAGGCGGCGGAGGGCTTCAAAAATGGCGTCGAGGCACACGCGGTGGGTTCCGTGCGGGTCGGCCAGGTCGCCCGCAGCGTATACCTGGTGGGGTTTTACCCGTTCGATCAGGTCCGCTACGATCTGGACATCCGCTTCTCCGAGCGGTTTTTTCCGGCTGCGTCCGGTTTCATAAAAGGGCATGTCGAGGAAGTGAATATGGTCGTCGTCCAGCCCGGTAAAACGCGCGCCGGCACGCGCTTCGCCGCGCCGGATCAGGCCCTTGATGCGGCGCACCTCCGGCGTGTCGGTGTCTCCGGAATTTTTACTGCGGATAAACCGGATGATGTGCTGATATGCCTGGCGGTCTTCCTCACTGAGCGTTCCCTGGGAATCGGCAAATTCGAGCATAAATTCCGCGTAGCGCAGGGCATCCCAGTCGTGTACGGCAATGTTTCCGGAGGTTTGATAAGCCACGTGTACTTCGTGGCCCTGATCGACCAGGCGCTGAAAGGTGCCGCCCATGGAGATGACATCGTCGTCGGGATGGGGGCTGAACAGGATCACCCGTTTTTTGGCGGGTTGGGCGCGTTCGGGGCGGTTGGAGTCGTCGGCATTGGGTTTGCCGCCCGGCCAACCGGTGATGGTGCGTTGCAGCCGGTTGAAGATGCGGATGTTGAGT
>JABWCK010000023.1 GCA_013360305.1 Microcaldota archaeon | reverse complement strand
TCGAGTAAAGAGTTCGTTTCTGTTTCGAACAATCGCCTTGAGCGATTTTTTTTCACCAAAACTCGCGTTTTGATGCCAACTTTTTCTTAAAAGTTCGCGGTGAGTGGAACTTCCTCAGCAACTCAACGTTTTGACACGTTGAATACCGACAGCCATGCACTCCGCTCTCGTTATTGTATACTGCTGTTTAGTGTTTAAAAAATAGTTGGATGAATAAATTTAAGGTAGTATAAAAGAAGAAGAAAAATGAAAAAAATGCGCTTCACCAAAAATCAGCGCGTTCTTAAAAAAGAAATCATTCTGTTAGGAATTACTTCTTCTTCTTTGCTTTTGACTTGGTAGCCTTCTTCTTTGCCATTAAAATTTATTCACCCGTTTTATTTTTTTTTAATGAATTAACTTGTTTTATTATTTAAAGGTTTATGATTTTTTCTTGCAAAAAATATTTTATGATATGTGTTGATATGTACTAATATGATTGATTTGCAAGAAGTGTTTTATTCTGCGTTGTCTTTTTACGGCAAGGAAAATTTTTTTGTTCAAGTAAAATTTTTTCCTTACGCTGGATTAAAGAGTACGGTCAAATTAAAAAACGATTTGATTGAAGTCAAGGTAAGTGATGGTTTTGAGACTGCTTCGAGGGAAGTGTTGTTTGGGTTAGCGTTAGTATTGTTGGGTAAAATATTCAGAAGGAAACCTAGAACTGAATTAATTCAAGCGTTTAAAGAATTTACTTCTAGGAAGACGTCGCTAGAAATGCATTCTTTTTTGAGAAGCAAGCGTGGTCGCGTGAAAAAAGGTTCTTTTGAAGGGTTGTTTTTCGATTTGAATGAGTTAATGAATGAATTATTCGTTGAATACTCTTCGATTCTTGATGGTGTTGCTTTGCCTAGCGTAAAGTGGTCTTCGTTGAAGAGCCGCCGCAGGTTGGGTTGGCATGATTCTTCTTTTAACTTGATTACTATAAACAAAAAACTAGATTCGGAAAAAACTCCTCGTTTTGTAGTAAAAGCAGTGTTGTTTCATGAATTGCTTCACTGCAAGCACGATATTTTATACCAAAGAGGAGAAAGCATGAGGCGGACTGTGCATACTAGTTCTTTCAAGCGTGATGAAGAGAAATTCGCGGAATTCAAGGAATCAGAATACTGGATTAGGAATTATTTTTAATCGTGCAATAGCTTGTATAGTGCTGGGTATTTTCCTTGGAATTTGATGGAGTCCAAGTAAAAAGTCAAGTATCGCTTGACTTGGTTTACTTGTTCTTGGGGATAAATGTTAGTGAAAGAATGATACGCTAGTTCGCGTGGTTCTTTATCGTATCTTTCTAGAGCTATCTCGCTTAAAGCTAGTTTTACTACTTGAATCGAGACGTTCTCGCTTTTAGATACTTCGCTTACTAGCGCTTCGTATTCTTCTCTAACCATTTTTTCACTCTGGGCAAATGCTGATTAATTCACTCATTAACCTGTCTCCTATTCCAAATTCTGGGTTTTGTATTTGAGGATATGCTTTCAAGGTGAATGTTATGTAGTACTTCCAGTTCTCGCAGGGTATTTCTACGAGGTAGTTTTCTCCAGTGCTTCCGCTTGAAGAAAAGACGTAGTATACTTCTTTTTGTTCTCCGTTCAAACCAGTTTTCATTACTGCTTGCTTGCTGCTCCAGCTGTTAAATGGCGAGTACTTGGTTTCGATTTGGAATTCGTAATTATTGTTGTATCCTGCTGCAACGTAAGTGCTTAATGCTGGGTTGAAGGTGTTTTGTTTCAATGTAAATGAAACGTCTTTCAAGTGCTTGCTTGCTGCTTGTTGGACTACGTCGGTGAATGTTTTTAGTTCTTCGATTGGGCTGACGGTTGGTGCTGGTGTTGGGCTTGGTAAAGCAATCAAGCAAACTATAGCATTGGTTCCGTCAAATGATTGTAATTCGTACTCGAAAGCAGTTCCTTTGTATGATTCTCCCGCGCGTAAGTCGAATTGAACTACTGGGATTCTAGCTTGCGTTTCTGTTTGTAGAGATACTTTTGGATTTATTTCTGAAGTAGCACTCTTCAAGTTCAAGTAATTGCCGTTAGGCATTCTTGTTCTCTCGCCTATTTTCAAGCTTAATGGTGTTTCGCAATCAACTGAAACAATAGTTGTCGGTATTGGAGTAGCTGCGATAGTCGGTTGCGGAGTAGCTTCTATTGTAGCAGTAGCTGCAATAGTTGGCGTGGCTGTTGGCTGGCTTGTTGAAGTACAACCTAGGAATAATAGAGACACGATCAATAACGCAAATAATTTTTTCATTTTTTCAATCACCCAAGAATTCTATCATTTATTTCGCAGTAGTCTTTTTTAAACGCTTTCGGATGACTAGCAATTTATATATTTTATTTTTTCTTTAAGTTTTCATGAAGTTTTTGATTTTTGTTTTTCTTTTATTTTCTCCTTTGTTGCTAGCTCAATCGCCTACTCCGCAAACATGCACTGAAAATGGTTGTTATTGTTATGATATTGCTAGGTTTTTTGCCGCGTGTTTGGTTGGTGAAGATGATTTTTCTTGCCCGTATGAAGCTTGTTTTGCTAAGAAACCAACTAAGACTGATTGGGAGGATTGGCAAGAAAAAAACAAAGAAAAATACCCTAATTGTCCGTGTTTGCTTATTCCGGTAGAGTACTTTGAAGAAAACTATGACCCGCCTGAATTAGAAATTAAGCCTTGTTCTCTAGCGCAACAATCTCCTGATTATGTGGATAATTCAATGTGCGGAGGCATCCAAGAAAGCGCGGTTTGTGTTAATGGAAAAATAGAAAAAAGAGTTTCTTGCGCGGATTCTAGCGATTATTGTTCTAGGGTTTTTGGCGAGAATTCTATTTGCGTTCAGAAAAAAATACTGGTTGCTACTGGTCAG
This sequence comes from Microcaldota archaeon, assembly GCA_013360305.1. GTDB lineage: Archaea > Micrarchaeota > Micrarchaeia > Norongarragalinales > Norongarragalinaceae > JABWCK01. Next base: position 10,246 of record JABWCK010000023.1, on the reverse strand, counting down.
AAAGACTGGTGGAATCCGTGGGATAAGCCTGATCCTGAAGTAGTTAATGCTTGTTACCAGTGTAGAACTATTGATTCGTGCAGGTGGGAGAAACAGGCGTTGACCCAAACGGCCGCGAGAAGTATGATTGCGTTGGTAAGTGTCGTGATGGCGCGTTGTCTTGCTCTACTTTCGTTGAAGGAGAATCTATTTCTTGTGATTGCAGGGCTCCAGTTACTGCCACTGCCACTTCAAGACCGCTTTATCCAATACGTCCTTCTCCAGTTGATTATGGCTTTGGCGTTTTAGGATTGATTTTTGGCGTTTCAATGATTTTATTCGCATTAATTGCAAGGAAAAAATGAAAACCTAGTGCTTTACTCGTAGTAAGTTTCGGCTGGTTATTTATTTCCTTCAGTATTAAAAAGAAATAAATTACTTTATACTTCTATTAAGTAGAATGATTGGATTACAAACTCTAAATTTTTTACGCGTGTTATTGCGCGGAAAAAACCCTAAAGCGTTAGAGGAAAAATTAACTGGACGCTTGCTAGACTTGTCTCATGAGGAATTGCTGGCGGAGTATGGTTTAAAACTAAGCCAATGTTCGGAAGTGACAAGCAAGGAAGAAAAAGTTAGAGAAATTTATGAAGAGTTTGTGCCTAACGTTTCGGACCACTTTTGGCCTGTTGAAAAAAATTCACAAAGAACTCGTGAACATTTAACCGAGCTAGTAAAGCGCCTCGCAAATATTACTGGTATTCCGATTGAACGAAAACCACAAAAAAACCTAGTTGGACTTGAAAGAAAAAACAAGAAGCAAGATTCGTCTTTTGAAGAATCTAACGCCGAGCTTCTTAGGAAAAAAATAATTTTAGGGAGCTTAAAGCAGCAAATTAAAAACGGTAATGCAATCGAATACGCTAGCTATGGACTTGAACGTAAGGTAGCGACGGGAATAATTAATCCAACAAATGCGAAAGAACATATGCTGGCAGTAAGTGCTTTCAGTAAATTAAAAGAAATCGGCCACGAGTTTACTCACCCGGAGTTGTTAAGAATGCAGAATCCTGAAGAGTTCGCGCGTACACTAGAACAAGTTAAGACTCATTTTGGGTATGGTATTAGGCGAATATAAGTTTACTAGTTTTTTTTTGATAAAAAAAAGAGAATGAATTGCCGTGTTTTTTCACGCGAGTAAGTGCTGTACTACTTAGAGTGTACAAAGAATTCATTTTTCCACTCAAAAATATTTTTTTTCAGTTCTCCATGTCATTAAAATCAATGGAGTGATGGCATTTTGTTTTTGAGTGGATTACGGTCTTTAGTAGCGGTTAGCTGAATACGTCGCTTGCGCTTCGTACTTACACTTCCACCCTATTAAACGGATCTATTAGTCCGCGACCTAAGCTGCTTCGTTTCAGGTATGGCTTCGTCCTTAGATGCTTTCAGGACTTATCCAAGAGCGCGTGGCTACGCTGCTCGCTTGTAAACGACAGCACAACTAGCGGCGCCGAAACCTTGTTCCTCTCGTACTTAAAGTTCCTTACCCTCAAGCAGCCATACAATTCTAGAAGATGCCACCGAACTGTCTCGCGACGTTCTGAACCCAACTAACGTGAGTCTTTAATGGATGAACAACCCAACCCTTGGTGGCTCCTGCACCACCAGGATGACTCGAGCCGATAGCGATGTACCAAACCGCGGTGTCGATATGAACTCTCGACCGCGACGAGCCTGTTACCCCCGGGGTAGCTTGTCTGTCAGAATGAGCCCCCATTAAAAGGGACATCATTGTTCGTTAAACCCAGCTTTCGCTCCTGCGACTCATTTTGTTAAAGTCACAGTCAGGCCAACATTTGTTTTTGACCCTCTACAGCGCATTTCTGACGCGCTTGAGTTGACCTTTGGGCGCCTTTGTTTTTTTATCGAAGGCGTGCCGCCCCAGCCAAACCACCCATCTGCAACTGTCCTCTGTAAAGAGTAAAGCCACGTAGTCAAAAAATAGCAGTGTCACACTTTCGCCTATCCGCACCCCAGAAGGTGCGGCTTAACGGCTACTGCTTACGCTTTGATTCTCCAACCGCGTAGCAATAACAGACTGTGGTTAAGCTCCACGGGGTCTTCGTTTCCCTCTAGAATTTCTCGGCATGTACACCGAGTAGTAAGTTCACCAGGTCCAAAGCAGGGACAGTAGAACGCTCGTTACGCCCTTCATGCAAGCCGCCAATTAAGCGGCGAGGTATTACGCTACCTTAAGAGACTCAGAGTTAGTCCCGCTCTTTAGAAGTCCTTTGCTCCCTTGAAAAGGAGTTTGAGATACTTCCAGTGAGCAGGCGTCAACCCTCGTACACAACGTTTCCGTCTTGCGAGGATTTGTGTTTTTGATAAACAGTCGACGTTCTCTCGTTACTGCGACCTAAAAACCCCTCATAGATAAATCCTGAGAAGAATTTAGGCAGTCCTTCTCCCTAAGTTACGGACCTATTTTGCCGAATTCCCTTGCCTTGGTTTCCCTGTCACGCCTTAGCTTGTTCAGCTAGTACCACCTGTACTGGTTCTGGGTACGATCGTTTCAAACAATTTTAATTGCCTTTTCATGGACTAATGGATTCAGCTAAAACCCTTGCGGGCCTATTCCCAGCTTGAAAAAGTGCTCCTCATAACAAGACTTCCTTTTCCTATTCCGGTTAAGCAGTATACAACTGCAAAGCCTATCCGCTAGCGTCAGCAATTAACTAGCGTTGCCGCACTCATTGAAACGGTACACGAATATTAACGCGTCTCCCTAGTTCCTCATCACGATTACGTTTAGAGTTAGGATCGACTTACTCTTGGCCGATTAACGTTGCCAAGAAACCCTTGTACATTCGGCGTCCAAGATTCTCACTTGAAATAGATGCTACTAACACCAAGATTTTCATTACTAGTCGGTCCACAAGACTTTACAGCCTTGCTTCTGCCCAACCAGTACGCCCAGCTACTACATCAGTTGCAATACACAACTGGTTTGAAGTGTCGGTGATTAACTTAGTCCCGATAGTCTACGGCGCCACGAACCTTGATGGGTCCGCTGTTACGCGTTGTTTAAAGGATGGCAGCTTCTGTTCCTACCTCCCCACTGTCTAAGATAAGTGACACCTTTTGTAAACACTCAGTTAATTCTTAGGGACCTTAACTTCAATAGGGGTCGTTCCCCTCTCGGCGCACGCGCTTGACTCGCGCGCCCGACTCCCATCGTCTACAGCGTTGTTAGCTTCGGAGTTTGATAGTAAAGCGAAGGATTTCTCCCCCGTACTTCACAGTCAGTAGCTCTACCTAACAACAGCCTCTAATGGGGCTGAACTGCGGTTCACTTCGCTGGGAACCCGCTATCGCCAAGCTCGAATGCACTTTCATCCCTAAACCAGATTCACCCGAGCAGATAGACTAGCAACGGTTGCGGGCTTCCACCATTCTGAAGAACGGTTTCACCCTGATCTGGCTTAGATCGCTTTGGCTTCGGGTCTCAAAAAAGTGACTGACAGGCCGGTTAAGACCCTGAACCTAGGGACTTGCGTCCTTGCGTTCACTCGCTTTCGCTATGCTTAATGCTCGCCACTCCCATGAACTCCTTGGCTCTTGCTTCAAGAAGTAGGCCGTCACACTGGTCTCTTGCGAGTCCTTTGATGCAAAACGGCTTCCTGTAACTATCCAATTTCAGGCACTTTTAACTCAGCTTTCGCTGTTCTTTTCAGTTTTCCCTCTCGGTACTATATACGCTATCGGTCTAAGGGTATATTTAGGATTACGAGTTAATACTCGCACATTCACGCTTCCAATCAAGGAAACGCTACTCTGGAAATCTCCACAAGCCTCTTGTCTTTGTTTACAGGGTTATAACCTTCTACGACGCAACCTTTCCAGGTAACTTCAACTCGACAAAATGCTTTAAAAGAAGCTCCAAACACCACATTTCACAACGCCTTGCGGCGCGGATTCGGTTTGTCCATAATTCGCTTTCGTTCGCACTACTAACGAAATCACTATTGTTTTCTTTTCCTCCGCCTACTAAGTTATTTCAATTCAGCGGGTGTCCTCTCCTTTCGGAGTAAATTCGGGAATCCACGGATCAAAGACTGCATGCGTCTACCCATGGCTTTTCGCAGCTTGCTACGCCCTTCATCGATTGCCTTAGCCTAACCATCCACTGGATAGCAGTAGCAAATGAATACTTTTCTACTCTAAGTGATACTTGAATTCTATTGTATCTAAAATACAGCACTTACTCGCTTCATGAAACGAAGAAAACCACACTGGCTTTCTTCTCAGCAATTCATTCTTGACACCGTCACTCTTTCGAGCGGACGTTTTATCAAAAACGGATTTTTTTTTTTTACAAACCCGCAAGTTTTGAACCTTGCGAGAAAGAAATATAATTTTTGCTTAAAACTTTTCAAAAAAGTTTAATGGACTCGATGGGATTTGAACCCACGGCCTCCTGCTTGCAAAGCAGGCGCGCTACCACTGCGCCACGAGCCCGTAAGCGCAGGTAGCGCTTTAATGTTTTTAGAGGAAAGGAAAGATTTTTTTTTAACTTTTTTTGAAAAGAGCGCTTAATTTACAAAAGCTACTTAAAGGGTAGATTTTGTCCAAAGTTAGTTCTCACAAACAATTGGAGGTGATCTAACCGCAGGTTCCCCTACGGTTACCTTGTTACGACTTAACCCCCCTCACGAAGCCCTAGCTCGAATTCCCCCGAAGGAGAAGCCTCACTAAGACCTCGCTTGGATGGCTTGACGGGCGGTGTGTGCAAGGAGCGGGGACATATTCACCGCGCGATGATGACACGCGATTACTAGGGATTCCAACTTCATGGGGACGAGTTTCAGCCCCCAATCTGTACTGGGACGGAGTTTAGGAGATTGCCTTCACCTTTCGGTGTCGGGACTCATTGTCTCCGTCATTGTATGCCACGTGTGGCCCCAGAGATTCAGGCCATACAGACCTAGCGTCGCCTCTTCCTTCCTCCTACTTAACGTAGGCAGTCTCTACAGAGTGCGTTAAAAATTTCTCTCCAACTAGCAACAGTAGATAGAGATCTCGTTCGTTGCAAGACTTAACTTGACACCTCACGGCACGAACTGACGCTGGCCATGCAACACTTCTCAGCTCGTTAGCCAAAGTCTTTAGCTTGGGCTTCATACTGCTGTCTCTCTGGGTGAGCTTCCCGGCGTTGAGTCCAATTGAACCGCAGCATCCACCCCTTGTGGTGCTCCCCCGCCAATTCCTTTAAGTTTCAATCTTGCGATCGTACTCCCCAAGCGGCAGACTAAACAGTTTCCCTACGGCACTGCAACAACACGAAGTTATTGCAACGCCCAGTCTGCATAATTTACTGCTAGGACTACTCGGGTATCTAATCCGATTCGCTCCCCTAGCCTTCGTCCCTCACCGTCAGATGTGTTTTGGTCAAACGCCTTCGCCACAGATGGTCCTCTAAGGATTACAGGATTTTACTCCTCCCCCTAGAGTACCTTTGACCTCCCCCACTCTCCAGCCTAGTAGTGTTTCCTGCACGCCTATCGGTTAAGCCGATAGATTTCACAGAAAATTTGCTAAGCCGGCTACGGACGCTTTAAGCTCAATATTCGTGGATACCACTTGTTCTGCCTGTGTTACCGCGGCGGCTGGCACAGGACTTACCCAGAACTTATTCGTCCGGCTATTCAAGCCGAACAAAAGCAACTCTTTCGAGCTGCACTCGGATTCCCCCCATCACGCTTTCGCGCATTGTGGAAGTTTCGCGCCTGCTGCACCCCGTAGGGCTCGGACCCTTGTCTCAGTGTCCGTCTCCGGGCATCTACTCACATAGCCCGTACTGATCAATGGTTTGGTGAGCCGTTACCTCGCCAACAGCCTAATCAGCCGCAGTCTCATCTTTCGGCGATTCAACTACAATTTGTTGATCTATTGGGACAAGAATCAATTCCAGATTTCTTGTCCTATCGGGTTTTACCCTCAATTTCTCAAGGTTATCCCCGTCCGAAAGGCAGATTGACTACGTGTTACTGAGCCATTCGCCGTGACTCGAAGTCGAGTCACTAGACTTGCATGGCTTAGTCGAAATCCGATAGCAGTATCCTCCAGCAGGATCAACTGGTGTCGTCGAGATCCCCCGAAGGGAACCTCGACATAGATCGCAAGAACTAGCTTTAATTGCTTAAGTACTCTTCTTAAAAGTTAATTGACTTTCTTTCCTTTCCTCAGTCAAACTTAAATGAGATAACGACCCTTGGGTCGCATTAAATTTGTTTAAGTTTCCACGATCGCTATAGTAGAATAAAAACGCAGACCAGTCATAGAAAAAATAGTTTCTCTGGCGTGCCGGGAACTATAGCATTAAAAAAACGCACTTTTTCGAGATGAAAACGTGCCTAGTTATATTGCCTAAATCCTTTATAAACCTTTTTCCGTTAAGGCTTTTTAGCCTCGGAATCCCTAAAAAAAGCCTTGAAACGCTTCCTTTTTTAATTTTCAAGCTTTTGAGAGCTTGTTTTGGTTGGTTTTTAAATATTATTTAGTTGTTTTTGTTTTAATAAGAGGTGTATGTGTTTGAAATTGTTTCTTTCGTTAGTAGTTTTTTCCTTATTGTTGTTGGGTTGCACTCAAAGCAATACTCAAGCAAACATTCAAGGTAATGTTGAATATAATCAAAATCAAGGTACTGTTCAAGCTGACTCGCAGAAAACGGTTTGTCCGCCTGAACCTGCTGGCGGTCCCGATTTGACGACTGTTGAAGGAAGACAATACTTAACCTGTCAGTCTAGAAAATTGTGTGATCTTCAAAAAGATTCTGCAAAGAAACAAGCTTGTTACACGCGTAATGATCAACAAAAAATCTGCGACGTAATGACTGACAATAAAGAACGCTCGTATTGTACTTGCGATAACTTGTCTGGTGTTTCTGCAGAAGAAATTCAAAACTGCAAGGAGTTATACGACAAGACTGCAAACATCGGTCAATAATTTCTTTTCCTTTTCTTTCTAGTTTTTATTTCTATTTGTTTTAACAACTCGTTTAAACTAATTTTATTTATGGATTATCTTTCTCCCAAGCTTCTTTCGGCTGTAAAGAAAATGGGTTTTTCTAAGTTAACTCCGGTTCAGGAACAATCTATTCCTTTAATCAAGCAAGGGAAGAATTTGTTAGTACAGTCAAAGACGGGTACTGGAAAGACTGCTGCTTTCGCTATGCCTATCTTGGAATCTTTGAAAGAAAACAAGAAGTTGCAAGTCGTTGTTATCGAACCGACGAGAGAGTTAGCGATTCAAGTCGGTAATGATTTTAGAAAAATTGGCGCTGAATTGAATTTTGGCGTGGTCGTCGCGTATGGCGGTACGCCTGACGATCGGCAAAAGAAATTGCTTGCTGACGGCGCGAATATTCTGGTAGGCACTCAAGATAGAGTGTTGGATTTAATTTCATCCGGCGATGCTAAGTTGAGTAATGTGTCTGTTATTGTTTTAGATGAAGCAGATGTCTTGCTTGGCCGCGACATGTTTGGGCGTACTAATAAGATAATGCATTCAGTTCCTGCTAATTGCCAGAAATTGTTTTTCTGTGTTCACTTGCCTAAAGCGTTGGAGGAAACTGTTGAGAAAATGCTTGTTTCTTTCGAGAAAGTAAAGACTTTTGCTGGTGAAGACAAGCGAGTTGACGAGTTAAAGCATGATGTAGTTTTTGTTGATTCTGCTGACAAGTTTAAGGAGTTATGCAAGTTGCTTGAGTCTAGTGGAAAAACCATTGTTTTCTGCAAGACTAAAGATTCTTGCACTGAGTTGAATCAATCGTTAATCAAGAAGGGTTTTTTGGATACGCGTATTATTCACGGAGACTTCGACCAAACTCGAAGAAATTCTGCTATAGCTAGCTTCAAGAAAAACATTCGAATACTGGTCGCGACAGACGTAGTGGCTAGGGGATTGCATGTTCCTGGTGTGGATTTAGTTATTAATTATGAATTGCCTCAAAATTATGATTATTATTTGCACCGAATTGGCCGAACTGGCCGAATGAGTATTCCGGGCAGAGTAGTAACGCTAGTTTCTCCTGAAGACTCTAGGCGGTGGAAGGAAATAAAAAACAAGGCAGGTATTACTGAATAATGGATTTAGTTGGATTGAATTCTTTTTTGCTTCGTAAGTCTCGATTAATTACTTATGTAAAGGCTTTTGTTTTGTTTTTGATAGCTTGGTTTTTAGCTTCAAACAACGGTGAAGTAAATTATTTTTTGTTCGCTAATTACTTGGGTTACTTGAGTTTCGCGTTCATTAGCGCGTCTTTAATGGTAACGCCTTTGCGAATTGTTTTCCCAAAGTTTCCATTCAATTCATCGCTAGTTTATGCTAGGCGAGCGATTGGCGTGTCGGGTTTTGTTTTTGGATTAATGCATTACTTGATTCAGTTAAACGTTTGGTTTAATTGGGATTTGAGTTTAGTTTTGTCTTTTAATGATGCTACTGGTTACGCGTTGTCTGCTTCCTTAATTGCTTTGTTTTTCTTGTTTTTGCTTGCAGCAACTTCTTTCGATTTTTTTGTAAAAAAACTAGGAAAAAACTGGTTTACTTTACATAAGCTAGTTTACTTGGCGTATCCTTTGATTATTTACCACGCGTGGAGAGTCGGCTCAGACTTCCAATCGGGTAACTTGTTTAGTATTTCGTTCATGTTTATTGCGTTCATTACTTTAATTTTAGAAGCGCTTAGGTTGTGGAAAACCAAGTTTGAGAAAAAAGTTGTTTGAAATGGATTGTGTTTTTTGCAAGATTGTTTCTGGAGAAATTCCTTGTTTTAAAGTATGGGAAAACGACTCATTCTTGGCTTTTTTAGACGTCAACCCTAATACTGTTGGAATGACTTTGGTTGTTCCAAAGAAGCATTTTGAATCTAATGTTTTTGAAATGAGTGACAAAGAGTTTAGTGATTTTTGTGTTGCTTCCAAAAAAGTAGCTGGTTTGTTGAAAAAGAAGCTGCGCGTCGAGAGGGTAGCGTTAGTTATGGAGGGCCTTGGCGTAAACCATGCTCATGCAAAGCTGTATCCGTTGCATGGATTGGGCAAGGAGTTCGTTAATTCTGAATCTAAAGAAAGAGTGTTTTTTGACGAGTATCCTGGGTACTTGACTACTAAACTCGGACCCCAAGCTGATTTCAGTAAGTTGAAAGAATTAGCGGAAAAAATAAGGAGTTAATTTGTGTGACTAAACTTGTTCGCGTTCTTGATTTGTTTTGCGGCAGAGGAAAGGTGCGGTTAGGTTTATTGGAAACTTATCCGAATGCAAAAATTGATTACGTAGGCGTAGATGCTGGTTATGTTTTAAATTTTAAAACTCCTTTAAAACATGAAGTTCCAGCTGATCAAAAAAAGCGATTAACCGAGTCTTTTCACGACTTAACTTTAGATCTGCGTAACCCAAGAAAGTTTGAAGAACAACTTAGAGGCGTTGTTGGCGGTAAACTTTTCGATGAAATTCATGCTCACTTGCCTTTTCCTGCAACTGAAAATCCTCAAGCAAAAAAAATATTGTTAGCTTTGTCAAAAATGCTAGTTCCTGGCGGCAGGTTTTATCATTTGATTGATGGCGTTAGTCCATTTCTAGATTTTAAACCAGTAAAAAAACAAGACGTTGGGGAAAGAAGTTTACAACTCCAAAGAGAAGCAACTGAAATAAGGCGATTACTTGAGAATACTGGTCTAGAGTTAGTAAATTATGGCAAGGGAGATGACGCTATGGGGTTTCCCAGGCGAACTGGTGCAACTATTAACCCTTTTAGAAGAGGTTCTACTACTCAGACGGATGTTTGGGCGGGTTTTAGAGAAATCGCAGCAAGATATTCCACAATGCCGGAAACTGCTAATCACTTTTTAATTTTGAAAAAAACTATTTTGTAAATATCTTTAGCAAAACTCGCAGACGTTCTTTTTTGCTTTCTTTTTGGTTGGTTTTTCTTCCATTAGTATTCACCTGTGGCTTTATTATTGTGTGAGAGTAGTTAAGTTTTGTCTTTAAGAAATATCCATGTGTGTCGCGTACATGTAAGCGACTTCTTTGTCGTGTTTTTTTAACTCGCTAGTAATGAATTTGAATATTTCTTTTGAAGTCATTGTTTTCTTTTTCAAGCAGTGTTTGGTTAGTTGAGTGAGTGTTTTTTTCGCGATGTCTTCTGCTTTTTGTTCCGAGTAATGGGTGGTGCGTGCAGCGAAATAGACGCTGGCGTATGCCTTTT
>JABWCK010000022.1 GCA_013360305.1 Microcaldota archaeon | reverse complement strand
AATTCGATGCTATCCTTTTACTCTCATGTTTTACCCTATCTTCCCTACTTATATTTTTCCTGTCTTCAACTTTTTTACGAATGAACCATTTTTTTTCTTTACATCTACAATTTCTTTGTGTGGAATTATCATTTCTTTTTTTATTTACTGCTTTCGTTAGTCTTCAAATGAAAAAACTTTTTTTCTTGTTATTAGTTACTAGCCTTTGTCTAGCTCAAGCTTCGCCAAAAGACTTGCAGCATTCTGTTACTCAACTAGATTTTTCATTTAAGCTAACAGGAACTGGCGCGGGCTTTTTGAAGACTCTAGCGTTTTTGAATACTACTCAACAATTCGTTTCAGTTGAATCGAATACTCCTTTTACTGTTGAGGATGGAAAGTATGGCTCGAAGTATTACGCGTTTAGCTTTATTGGTAATAAACAAATTGATTTGAAGATAACTGCAGACGTTGATTATTCTCGCGCGCGAGATAAAGTAATTGATGCTAGTGTTTTCTTGCAGCCAAGCAAGTTAGTAATAATTGATTCAAGCATTGCCAGCACTGCTGCTTCGATTACGGTAAATGCTAAGAGTGATTTAGAGAAGGCAGTGTTGTTGACTGAGTGGGCTTACAATAATGTTGAATACGACGAGTCATACTGGGGCAAGAATGAGGTTTCTACTACTGTTTTCAAGGAAAAACGCGGGGTTTGCGTAGAGTATTCTCATTTATTGATTGCTTTGCTTCGAAGCCAAGACATTCCTGCTCGTTTAGTAGCCGGGTGGGTTTATTCAGGCAAGCAATGGGATCCTCACGGCTGGGTTGAAGCTGGAATTAATGGCGAATGGATTCCGCTAGACCCAACGTTTGGTGAAGCTATAGTCTTGAATGGGGGGCATGTAGTTTTTGGTTATGGTCGGGATCAATCTGATGTTTCCGAGTCGTTGACGAATGGTTTTCAACTAGAAAAATTTTCTGAAGTAGAAACGAAATCTAATACTGCTTTCAACAAGTTTTTTGAAGCGAGTTTTCAAGACTTTCCAGAAAAAGCCGGATCCAACTCGATTATTGACTTCAAAGTCAAAGTAAAGAATTCACTGAATGAACCGATTGCTGTGCCTTTAGTGTTAATCGTTCCATTAAAGCCGGATGACTTGAAGATTGTTAAATTGACCGACAACAAGATTGTTTTCTTGAATCCTTTACAAGAAAAAATTGTTTCTTTTAAAACAAAAACGCCGGTCTTGGATGAAGCGTACTCGTATAATTTCTCGATTGGTCTACGTAGTTTGGGTTTTTCTGTTTTCAAGAACTTGACTGCGTCTGCTTTCGTTGAACAAAACTACTTGAGCGAAGTAGCAGTTTCTGGATTGTCTTATGAAGTTTCGCCTTTTGATGCTAAAATAATCGTTGAATTAACGAATTTTTTTAACGAGCCTGCGGTTGGTACTGCGTTTCTTTCCTTGAGTGGGGAAGAAAAACCTTTTTCTATTCATGCGTTAGGAAAACAAAAAATAGAGTTTTCTTTGCCGTTGGATTCTGAAACCAAGGGAGAGTTGTCAATCAAGGCATTTAACAAGACGCTTCGCCAGCCGGTTTTGCTGGATAAACCCCCTGAAACCATTATCAGGGAAGACCCCATGTCGCAGTACGGGTTTTACGCAATGATTTTAATATGCGTGGTAGCACTATTATTCTTGCTAAAACGCCTGTTTTTTTAAAAAAATAAAAGTCCTTAGAAGGCTTCACTTTTCTTTGAAGTTTTCTTTAGCAAAAAGTTCGCGGCGGTCGTTCAACCTGGTAGGACTTTAGGTTGCCAATCTAAAAATCCGGGTTCAAATCCCGGCCGCCGCACTTTAACTCTTTTTAGGTATTCTTTTGAAAACTAATATGGCTAATGCTAAGTAAATTATTATTGTGGTAATGTTGCCTATCCATTCGGGGAATGTTTCTTTGCCTAATACTGCATTTCCGTAGTTTACTATTAGTTCTGAAAACATTGGAGTAAATACGACTATTGAGGATATGATTAGTCCCGTGATAATATTTCCTTCAATTGGGTGGTTTTTTAGTTCGTGTATTCTAGTTAAGTACTCTTCACGATATTCATTATCTAGCTTAATTATTGCTAGCATTTCTAAAGTTAATAGTGGATAAATTATTAGTATTAACGTCAGCCAGATTAATAAAAACAAAAATACTATTTGTGAAATTATGTTTAAGGCATGGTTGTCTGCTAAGTACGATGCTTGTAATAAGAAGGTAAACGGAATTAGCAAGTAGATTGTAATCAAAATATTATTTACGTGTGTATCTGCTATTTTTTCTACATCTTTAGTCCTTGCTAACAAGGATAATAGTCCAATGCTTATTAGTGAACCATAGACAAAAATGTCTTTATTATTAAAGTTACCCATAAACTGGAAGAAGGCAATTAGTAGTATTAGTGCTATTAGCGCTTTTATCGAAGAAATGTTTCTTTCGTTTGGCATACTATCCTTTTCTAAGCTGTTTTGTAGTAATAGTTTGGAAGTTGTTTAAATATTTTTACCTTACTTTCCAGCCTTCTTGAGCTTCAGAGTTTTCTGGTGTTACAAAGATTATTTTAGAATCATCTTCTGGGCTGGTTGCGAGAATCATTCCCTGGCTCTCAATTCCGCGAAGTTTTCGTGGAGCTAGGTTTGCTACTAGAACGACTTTTTTTCCAATCAAGTAATCTGGAGTATAGTGTTGAGCGATTCCTGCGCAAACAGTTCTTTCCTCGCTGCCTAAAGAAAGAGTTAACTTCAATAATTTGTCTGCTCCTTCTACGCGTTCGGCGTTTTTTACTAAAGCAATGCGTAATTGGATTTTAGCGAAGTCGTCGTAAGTAATGTATTCTGGTTTTTTTTCTTCAGTGATTTCTTTTTTTGTTTCCGGCAATTCGGTTAATGGCTTGGGTAATTCTGTTGTTTCATTCATTCTTTTTTTTCACCTAGTAATTCTTTTAACGCGCTCAAGTCGTGGACTTGTTCGTGTTTTGCTTTGTTTAATTCTTTAGAGTAGTAAATAGTTCGGCCGTATTTTTTGGCTACGTCTAAGTTTTCGATTTCGTCGTCTACGAAAATGCATTCGCCGACGCCTTGAGAGCAAGCGTGTTCATAAATTTCTTTACTGGGCTTGCGTGAACCAATGCTTGCGCTTGAAATGATTCCGTTCAAGTAGTGGAATAATTCGAATCTTTCGCTTAATTCTTCCGCCCATTCTTCAGGAAAATTCGTCAATCCAAACAAAGCATTTTTTTCCATTAAGTGGCTTGCGCATCTAGTGAATTCTGGGTTTAAGTGAAAGCAAGCGAAGAACTTGTCTCTCCAACCGATTTGCATGTTTAATTCTTTCAAGAATTTTTCTTCAGTGATTTTGCCGAGTGAAAACTCGTGGTATAGTGTTTTGACTTCTTCGTAAGTCTTGCTTCTAGTGTAGGGGTAGAAGTATTTTTTGATTACTTCTTTGTCTGTAAAGACGACTCCCATTAAGTCAAAAAAAATTATCGGCATTTTTGCATCACTCTAGGATTTCTACTACGTCGATTATTCCGTCACCGTCTTCGTCAAATCCTTGCACGACTTTAGCGAATTCCTCGTTCTTGAAAGAATTTCCTTTCTCTAAGTCGAGACGATTCTTGAAGACTGCTAGGATAGCAACGCGAGTAGAAACGTGGTTGTTTCCTGCTATTACTAGTATTTTCTTGTCTGGGTTGAAAGGGTTTTCGATTGACTCGATAAAACCAACGTTCTCCCCGTAAGTTTTCTTGGATAACGTTGAATAAATTTCGAATGAGTCTTTCTTGAATTTTATTGGTAAAAAATCGTTAACTTCGCTTACTAGCGTGTTGACTTTTGGTCCGCCGATTAGTATCAAGTTGTTTTTCTTGTGTTCTTCGCGCACTTCAGTATCAAGCAAGTAAGCGGGGTAACTAACTGCCGAGTATTGAGCAATGTATGCAGATAATTCTAACGCGCAAAACTCTGAACCCCTCGCTCGGTACTTTCCATGCGGGTCGGGTGAGCCTACTACGAAGAAGCCGTCAAACTTGTTTTTTGAAATAAACGGTTTCAAGAAGTCAGGCGCTGAAGCAGTCTTCGGACGATAAGTCTTCCAATCGTTCTTTATTACTATCCCTAAAGCGTCTGTAGTGCATTCGTACTTCTTAGCTAAAGCTCCTTGTTTTTCTTCCAAGCCTGTTTGCTTGACTAATCCGAATCGTTTCAATAATTTCATGTGGTAGTAAACGGTTTGGTCGTGCATTTTTAGAGTACGCGCTATATCTGCAGAATGCATTGATTGCTTTGATAGTAGTGAAAGAATTTTCAACCTGTCTGGCGATAGGGCTTGAAACGCGTCTGGGCTAATAACTCGTGCCTCGAGTGCTTTATCTTCATCAACAAGCTTCATTTTATAACTCTTTTAATAATAGTTGTAACAATTTTGTTATAAAACTATTGGTTTGTGTTGTTTTACTATGAAAAATGATTGTTTGGCGTATTTAAACTAACTGAGTCAAATACTTATCTCACGCAACCCCGTGGAGCATCGCCCGAAGTTCTTGCTTCGGGTGTTTTGTTCTCGGATTTTTTTTTATTTAACGAGGTAATTTTTTTTATGTGCGGTATAATTGGTTATGTTGGTTCAGAACAAGCAGTGCCTATTCTTTCTGAAGGATTAAAAAAGTTGGAGTACCGCGGATATGATTCGGCGGGTTTGGCTACTATTAGTAATGAAATATCGCTTCAAAAAAACGTTGGAGCGGTTTCTGATATTATTTCGTCACTAAATGTTTCTCCTGGAAAGATTGGCATTGCTCACACGAGATGGGCTACTCATGGGGGAGTGACTAAGCAAAATGCTCATCCTCACGCGTCTGCGTCAATAGTAGTGGTTCATAATGGAATTATTGAAAACTATGAGTCTTTAAAGAAAGAATTAGTTGCTGGTGGTTGCGTTTTTACTTCGCAGACTGATTCTGAAGTAATTCCTCACTTGATTGAGAAGTATTACGTTGATAATTTGGAGCAAGCAGTTATTGCTGCTTCTAAAAAGCTGGAAGGTAGTTTTGCTTTCTTGGCGATAAGCGACAAAGAAAAAGACAAAGTTGTAGGCGTACGCAAGGATAGTCCTTTAGTCGTTGGCTTGTCTAGTCATGGTTGTTTTTTCGCCAGCGATGTTACGCCCTTAATAGGCAAGGCGGATCGAGTAGTGTTTATGGATGATTACGAAGTAGCTGTTGCTCAAGGGAGTGATGTAAAGTTTTATCACTATTTGGATGACCGAGTTGTTTCAAAACAATCGTCTGAAATTGCTTTAAGTAGTGAAAGCACTGGCTTGAATGGTTTTGATCATTACATGCTTAAGGAAATTTTAGAGCAACCTTTGTCAATAAAACAAGCTTGCGCGCAAGATTTTCTCAAGCTTGAAAAAATAGCTGGAGAAGTATTGAATGCGAAAAGAGTTTTTTTCGTTGCTTGTGGCACTTCTTTTCATTCTGCGTTAGTAGGTAAGCAATTGTTTTCTGACTCTCAAAAGCATTCCAGCGTTATTCTCGGTTCAGAGTTTGATTTTAGTAATGAATTATTAAACAACGAGTCGGTAGTAATCGCTATTTCTCAAAGTGGCGAGACGGCTGATGTTTTGAGTGCAGTAAAAAAGGCCAAAGAAAAAGGAGCTAAAGTTTATTCTATAGTTAACGTGGTTGGTTCTAGTTTGGATCGTTATTCTGACTTGTCATTGTACTTGAATTGCGGTCCTGAAATTTGTGTTGCTTCAACTAAAGCATTTACTAGCCAATTAGTAGTGTTGTATTTGTTGGCTAATGCTTTAATCGGAAAAGCAATGCGTGCCAAGGATGACTTGATGGAGTTAAGCGAAACCTTGTCAGGAGTGCTTCCTTATTGGGGCGAAAAAGCAGAGGAATTATCTGAAAATATTTCCAAGCAACGAGATGTTTACTTTATTGGCAAATCAACGAGCTATCCGGTAGTACTGGAAGGCGCGTTGAAGTTGAAGGAGATTAGTTATATTCACGCTGAAGGAATGCATGCAGGCGAGTTAAAGCACGGAACAATGGCGTTAATTTCTCAAGGCACGCCGGTAGTAATGGTTAACCCGGTTGATGATTCTTTTATTCATACTTTGAACAATGGTTTGGAAACTAAAGCAAGAGGCGCATTCTTGATTGGTTTAAGCGAGGTAGAGAATTCTGCTTACGATTTTTTCGTCAGGGTTCCAAAAAGCGTTTTTCCTGCGTTAATGCAAACCATTCCATTGCAGTTGATTGCGTATTACTCTGCTTTGAAACTAGGGCGCAATCCGGACAAGCCTAGGAATTTAGCTAAAAGCGTTACCGTGAAATAAAAATGGATTTAGTTATTCTCGCTGCTGGAAAAGGAACTAGGTTGTGGCCTATTACTAACCACTACCCCAAATCAATGATTCGAGTATTAGGCAAGCCTTTAATCGAGTGGATTATTACTCCTTTTTATTCTAAAGTCGAAAAAATAGTCATTGTTGTCGGAGTTCAAAAAGAGAAAGTAATTGATTATTTTTCTTCTTCGCAATTCAAGGAAAAAATAGTCTTCGTTGAACAAAAAGAACAAAAAGGAACAGGCCACGCGTTGCTTCAAGCAGAAAGCGAGGTTTCCGGCGATTTTTTTGTAGTTAATGGAGACAATTTTTTTGACCCTATTATTTTCGAGAAGATTTTTTACCAATCAAGGCAAGGATTCTTTCTAGCTGGAAAGAAAGTAAAAGACGTTTCAGCTTTCGGAGCAATTGTTTCAGAGAATGAGTTATTGAAGAAAATAGTAGAAAAAGGTTCTTCGGGAGAGGGATTGATTAATACTAACTTGGCTTTTCTTCCTAAAACTTTCTTCAACTCGTTAAAAAAAACCGGTTTGTCTCCTAGGGGAGAAATAGAGTTGACTGACGCGTTTAATTCGTTTGCTTCAGAAAATACTCTGAAGATAATGGAGTTGGCTGATTACTGGAACGACGTGGGTTTTTACTGGAATTACTTGGAAGTGAATTCCTTTGCTTGCGAAAAAATGTTGAAAAACGAAATTCGCGGTCAAGTAGAAGAAGGCGTGATAGTGAAAGGGAAAGTATTCATTGGGGAAGGAACGCTGGTAAAAGCGCCTTGCCGCATTGAAGGCCCGGCATACATTGGTAAAAACTCGGTGATTGGTCCGCATGCGTTTATTCGAAAAAACTCGTACATTGAAGACGAGTGCCATGTTGGGTCAAGTGAAGTAAAAGACAGCATAGTAATGAGTTATTCTAACGCTGCTCACTTTAGTTACGTTGGTGATTCTGTAGTTTGTGAAGACGTTAACTTTGGAGCGGGCGCGAAAACCGCTAATTTAAGGTTTGATGGTAAAACAATAATCGTTAAAATCAATGGCAAGGAATATGATACTGGCAGAAAAAAACTAGGCCCCGTAATCGGAGCCAACACCAAGCTTGGCGTTGACGTATGCATTTCTTGTGGTAAAATCGTTGGAAGCGACGTAAAGATTTACCCGAATGTTTTCGTTAAAGAAAACGTTTTAGATAATGAAGTATTGAGAGGCGAATTCGTTTGAAGGATGTAGTAGTTGCAGTAATTATTTCAGACAATAGAGTACTAGTGGAAAAAAGGCGAGACGACGACGAACATAGTCCTGGCCAATACCGTTTTCCTTCAGGACACGTTGAAGAAGGAGAACACTTGGAACACGCTTTGAAGAGGGAAGTTTTGGAAGAATTAGGAGTTAAAGTCGCGGACTATAAGAAAATCCACCAAGCTTTCTATAAAGGTCGCGATTCTGTTGATAGAAAGCTTCATTATTTTATAGTAAAAATTGCGGGCGAGTTAACGGAAGATAGTCATTTGAGTTGGTTTTCTAGGAAAGATGCTGACAAAATGAGTTTCGATGAAGACCGCGACTTGATAAAGTACTACTTGAGATAAAAAAATGTTTAAAGCTTACGACGTTAGAGGAAAATATGGGGAAGAAGTAACTGAAGAAAACTTCATAAAACTCGGCAAAGCATTAAACTCGTTTTCAAACAAGCTTGTTTTAGGGAGCGATTTTAGGGAAAAAAACGATTCTTTAACCAAAGCGTTGTTTTCTGGTTTTGAGGGCGAAAAAATTTCAGTCGGAGTAGCTCCGACTGCCGCGGTTTGTTTTATTTCAAAAGACTTAGGCGTTTCTTTAACTGCATCGCATAATCCTGCTGGTTATAATGGCGCTAAATTTTTCTTGAACAGGCGGCCTTTCTTCGAGGAAGAAATGACTAGAGCAAAAAATAATTATTCAACGCAATCAACGAGTGCGTCTTCTAGTGATTCAAAGTTCAACAACGAGTTGCTGGCTAATTACGTTAACGAATTGCCTCTAGCTGAAAACGGTGTTTTTGACTTGGGGGGAGGAGCTGCTTGTGTTTTTGCGGGTTTGTTTCCTGAAACTATTTACTCGAAACCCGACCCTACTTACGAAAAACACTCGCCTGAACCAACTAAGGACGCATTAATTGACTTGATTAAGATTACTAAAGAAAAAAATTGCTTGGGTTTTGCTTTTGATGGAGACGCAGACCGAGTCGCAGTAGTTGATTCTGGAGAATTCATTGACAGCAATATTTTGACTGCCTTTTTAGCAAGCAAGTTTGCTGGCAAAAATGATTCAATCGTAGTAACGCTAGACATTTCTCAAGAAGTCGTCGACTTCCTAAGAAATCAAGGATTGAAAGTGTTTCCTTGGATGATTGGTGACGTTTTTGTTTTAAAAAAAGCAATGCAGGAAAATGCTGTATTTGCTGCAGAAAAAGGAGGGCACTATACGTTTCCAAACTTCTTGCAGCACTCTGATGGAATTTATGTTTCCTGCTTGTTGTCTAGAACAAAGCCTGGCGAATTAATAGAATTTTCAAAACAATTCTCTTCAACTTCGTTGTATGAAAACTTGCCCGGGCGCGTTGTTCAAGAAAAATTATTGACTGCAGTAACCGAATTAAACCCGTTAGAATTAATTTCCGTTGACGGAGTAAAAGCAGTGTTTGAAGATTATTCATTCTTTATCCGGCCGTCTAATACTGAACCAAAAACGCGTTTAATGGCTGAGTCTAAAAACAGTGAAAAAGCAAAACAAGCAATGAGTACTGCGTTAGAAATAGCTAAGTCTTGTCTTGGTTAGAAACTAATAAAAGCATTCTCGCGTTTTTACTTTATGGAGTTTACTTTCGAGTTTTAAGGGTGTGTATTTTTTTGTTTTCTACTGAAAAGTTTATTAAAAAAACTAGCGAAGAATTGAAGCATTACGATGGAAAAGCTATTATTGCGGTTTCTGGTGGAGTTGATTCCTCGGTAGCTTGTATTCTCGTGCATAAAATCTTCGGCGATAGGCTGAAAGCAGTTTTTGTAGACACTGGTTTTTTGAGGAAAGGCGAAATAACTGAAGTATCTTTAAAATTCAAAAAGCTTGGAATTCCGTTAAAGACTGTTGAAGCTAGGGATGTTTTTTTGAAAAACTTGAAAGGAGTAGCCGACCCTGAAAAAAAGCGGAAAATAATTGGAAAAACGTTTATTGAAATATTTGACTCTGAAGCAAAAGCCTTTGGGGCTGATTTCTTGGTTCAGGGAACTATTGCTCCCGACTGGATTGAGAGCGGTTCAGGCATTAGGGACACTATAAAGAGCCACCACAATGTCGGCGGATTGCCTAAGAACATGAAGTTGAAGTTAATCGAACCACTCCGCGATTTGTATAAGGATGAAGTTAGGCTTTTAGCTGAAGAATACGGTTTAAGGAAAGACTTGTATTGGTCTCAACCCTTCCCTGGTCCGGGTTTGGCGATAAGAGTATTAGGCGAGTTAACTGAAGAAAAAATAAACATTTGCAGGCAAGCTAATGCTGTTGTTTGTGACGAGATTTTTTCTTCTTTTGAAAAGAAAGAAATTCCTTCACTGCCTTGGCAGTACTTCGCGGTTGTTTTAGACTCGAAAAGCGTAGGAATTCAAGGCGATATACGAGCTTATGGGTATACTATAGCTGTTCGAGCAGTTGAAGCAACTGACGGGTTAACTGCTACTTATGCCAGGCTTCCTCAAGACTTGCTTGAAAAAATATCTATTAGAATAACTAACGAGTTGAAGGGAGTTAATCGAGTAGTTTACGATGTTACTCACAAGCCGCCTGGGAGCATTGAGTGGGAATGAAAATAATAGTAATAGACAACGGAAGCCAATGGACTCATCGAATTTATCGAACGCTTAGAGACTTGGATTGCGATTCGATAATAATGCCTAACACTTCCGGCTTGAATGAAGTTCGCGATGCGGACGCGCTTGTGTTGTCTGGTGGTTCAATGCGAGTGGGTAAGGATTCTTTAGAAGGCGGAAACAACGATTTGTTCTTGAAAGAATTCACTGGGCCAATATTAGGTGTATGCGCTGGAATGCAATTAATCGGCAAACACTATGGTTCGAAAGTAAAACCAAGCATTAAGCCAGAATTTGGAAAAATAGATTTACTAGTAGATAATTTTGACGATTTGTTTCAAGGAGTTCCTGAAAAAAGCATTGCTTGGGCTTCGCATAATGATGAAGTGTCAGAATTGCCTAAAGATTTCATTTTGCTAGCACACAGCAAGGACGTAAAAATTCACGCATTCAAGCACTCTAAAAAACCAGTTTATGGCACGTTATTTCACCCGGAAGTGCAGCACACCGAGTTTGGTGAAAAAATTTACGCTAATTTTATTCAAACAATAAAACGCTAGTTGTATTTAGCTCGCTTGCTTAAGTAAGGAGGCAAGCTTAGTTTTTCAAAAGGCTGGTTTAGAGTTTCATTCTTTACCAACTCGATTAATTCCTTGATTGATAATTTTTCTTGTCTTCCGCTAGAGCGAATTGACACGTTGAATTTTCCTTCCATTAATTCTTTTTCTCCCGCTACTGCCACGAAAGGAACCCACTCGGTTTCAGCTTCACGAATCCTTGACTGCAAAGTATCAGTTCGGTCATCGTAATCAACTCTAACGCCGTGCTTGGATAACTCGCTTAATGCTTGCTCGCAGTAATCGCGTTGTTTCTCGTTGATTGGTATTAGCCTTACTTGAGTGGGACTCAAAAACGTTGGAAGCATTGGTTTTTGTTTTAACGCGATTTTTTCTCCTTGCAATTCAAGCAAAGCAAAAACAACTCTCTCAATAGCGCCCGGAATTGAGGCGTGGAGCAGTATTGGTTTCGCCTTTTTTCCGTTAGAGTTAGTGTAATTCAAGTCGAACGTGTCGCAATTCTCTACGTCAATTTGAACCGTGCTTAGTGAAGTAGCTTTGCCGTATTGGTCTACGAAGTTGAACTCGAATTTAGTAATAAAGTAAGCATACCTCAAGTCAAACAACTCGAATAATACCGGTCGTCCAATGTGAGCAACCATTTTAGTGTAAAACTCTTTGTTTTCGTTAAAGAAGTCTTCTTGTACTCTGAAAGCGGTTTCGAAAGGAATGCCTAAATCGTTATTCCAATCTACGCACAACAAGTATTGGTTGAAGAATTCTTGTTTTGCCTGCGTTAAGTCTTCGCACAAAGTATGCATGTCGGGCATAGTGAATGCTCTCAATCTCCTCAATCCTGACACTTCGCCGCTTTGTTCTCGCCTGAAAGAATAGCGAGTTAACTCAAACAATCGTAAAGGCAATTGCTTGTAAGAAAAACTAGCATCGTGAGCAATCAAGAATTGGCCAAAACACGCTGCAAAACGCAAGAAAAAGTTTTTGTCATCACTTTGAACAATGTACTGCCTGGCGGGAAAACGATTCAAGTACTTCTTTAAAGCAGGGTGTTCGAAGTCATACATTATTGGCGATTCTATTTCGTTAGCGCCATAATCAACCATTAAGTCAGTGATTTTTTTTTCCAACACTTTCTTTACAAGTCTTCCTTTAGGATACCAACGCAAGTTTCCGCCGTCGCTTCCTGCTTCCAAGCCAACGAGTTCTTGCTCTCGCATTAACTTCATGTGCGCTGGCTCGCTAGAATAAGCTCGAACTTTCTTGTTCTCGTAATCATAAAAAGTCTTCAGATTAGAATGTTCTGAAAAATCGAATTTATCTAAGTCGTGCATTACTCCGTCTGGAGTCATTACTTTAAAGTAACGCTTGGTTTTGTCTTCTTGTTTTAAGCTGTCTGAAACTAGTTCCTGGCCAGGCTTGACTGCTTCAACGATTATTTTTTCAGCCCCTAGTTTTTCAGCAGTGGACTCTATTTTTTGAGAAGAAATGCTTTTACTTAATTCCGCTAAAGGATGGCCTTTGCATTTTAACTCGAATTCCTTGTAGTAACCAAAAGGACTCTTTATCGCGTCTTTGCACACGTGTTCTTTAGCTAGTTTCAAGAAGTGGTTTAGCAACAAAATTGCTTCGCTTGGCGGAGCTAGGTTGTTAGATAAATGTGCATATGGATACACTAACAAGTTTTCTGCTTTTACTTCGTCAAAATTCTTTTTAACCGCGTGAATAGCTTCCAACAATACTGCTTCGTTGTCACCGACTTCAAAAGAAGAAAAAACTATTACCGCGTTTTCGAGCTTGGATCCTTTTTTTTCTTCCTCGCTTAACTCGGGAACACTCTTCAATGCTCTTTGTTTAGGCTTGTAAGCCACGTAATCGCAGTGGAGTTGCAAAATTCTCATTTTAGTAAAAACACCAGAATAATTTTTTGTTTCCTAGAGTTTATAAACCTCTTTCGGCACTAGTTTTACGTGTTAGAAACAAAGAAAAAAGACGCTCCGTAATTTCTTCTTTTCAATAACAGCGTTAGCTTTGTTTTTCTTTTTTTTGCGATTTTTTTGCTTACTAAATTTAAGAGGTTTTACTAAAATGGTTTTTGTTAAAGATTTTGTATGGAAGAAAGGAATGACTGTCAGCGAACTAGTTGATTCTTACGCTAGCATTGGCTACCAAAGCGTTGAATTGCGCAAAGCAAGCCAAGTAATCATAAAAATGAAGAAAGACTCTGCCAAGATCTTCCTAACGTTTACTTCAAACATGGTTACTTCCGGGTTGAGGGGTTTTTTTGCTCAAACCATTAGTTTAGGCATGGCTGACGTCATCGTAACCACGGTCGGCGGATTGGAAGAAGATATAATGAAGGCTAAAGGCGAGTCTTTTTCAGTCGGAAACTTCGAGAAAGATGACGTCGAATTACACGAGAAAGGAATTAATCGAGTTGGAAATATTTTAATCAAAAACGAGAGTTATTCTAACTTTGAAAACTGTATCAAGCCTATTTTATCACAGCTT
>JABWCK010000021.1 GCA_013360305.1 Microcaldota archaeon | reverse complement strand
TCGCAAGCAGGTACTTGTTTTAATGCAGCAGCGTGGTAAACCAAGTCTACTTCGTGCATTGCTTCAACTAGTCTTTTTTCATCGCGTACGTCGCCTAGCATGAATTTCAAGCGAGGATTGTGCTTGTATTTCAAAGCCATTTTGTATTGTTTGAACTCGTCTCGGCTGTAAATAATTACTTTCTTAGTGTCAGTGTGGTTCAATAAGTGGTAAGTAATTTGGTTGCCGAACGACCCGGTTCCGCCGGTTATTAGAATGGTTTCAAACTTCATTTTTTACTCCTCTTTATCATATTTAAAAAAATACTTAAAACAAATGACTCGTCGTAGAAGCTGTTAGTAAAGTATTCTGGTATCCACTGGTTTTTCAAGATTTTGGCTAGACGCTTTCTTCTTTCTAGAATAGCAGGCAAGTGAGTTATCGTGTAAAAGACTCCGCTGATTCTTGCTTTAGCTCGACCAAAGTCTCCTTTCAACAAGTCTTTTAAGAATACTAGTCCTCGCAAAAACCAAGCGTAAGGTATTGAAAAAAGCAAATCACGCTTCCTTAAGTGGCATAGCATTGCGTTCCACATGTTTTTTTCAACCATTCTTGTTAGTTGGTATGCAGTAAATATTTTTTTGGCTTGGTGGCCATAATGATAGTGGAATGTGTCATTAATTGCTTCAATGTAGTATCCTGCTCTTCTTAGTCGATAACCTAAGTCGACGTCTTCGCCGTAAATAAAGTAAGTCGGCTCGTATAGAAAACCGCCTGCTTCATTCAATGCTTTCCTCCTAACCATTCCGCCGCCAACAAACGGCATTCTCTCGTTTTTAGTGGGTAATTCTTTTATTGAACCAGCGTAGAATCCTCTTGACAACCAAGCATTGCTTACGTCAACAATAGAGTGGTCTTGGCCTTTGAGCATTATTGGAAAAGCTTGACCGCAATCCGGATGAGCATCCATGTAAGAGATTGTTTTCTTTAAGCAATCGGGTGGAAACTTCATGTCTGTAGCTCCAATAAAAATAAAATCCGCTTCACTTAGTGCAAGACCACTGTTGAACACTGGAGTACCAATGTTTTTTCCAGAATTGACGTACTTAACGCCTTTGAGCGTTTTCACAAACGCTTCAGTCCCGTCTTCTGAACCGTTGTCGCAGACTATTATTTCAAATTCTTTCAAGGTTTGCTTTCTTAGGTCTCTAATTACTTCTTTGAGTGCGGGAAGTTCATTTAAAGTAATAATGAGCATTGAAACTCTAGGCGTCACTTAACTGCCTCCTTAATGCTCTTGATGACGTGGTTTAATTCATCCGGGTTAACCCACCAACCGCAAGGAATGTTCAACATTCTTGAACTAAACGAATTCAAGCCAGGGTAATCCAAAGGCGTTGACAAGGGTTCGTAAATATCGTTCCTCATGTGAGAAGTGTTAGCGTCAATTCCTGCCTCGTCGAGTTTTCGAGCTATTTCTTTTCTTTTCTCGGAGTTGACTAGTATAGTAAAAATCCAGTAAGCAGGGTCTGCCTTTGGTGGAACAGCCATGCAGTCTACTACTCCGCTTAATTCTTGTCTCAATATTTTAGCGTTAGACTTGTGTTTGCTTACTATCTCGTCTAAGTATTTTAATTGTTCTAAACCCATTGCAGCTGAAACGTCACTCATGTTCATCTTGAAGCCTGGTTCCTTCATTGTCTTGTAGCCAGCGATAGCGTTTCTTTCTTCGTCACGATCTAAACCAAACCACCTCAAGCGCTTGCTTCGTTGGTATTCCTCCTCATTTTTGCAAAACAATGCTCCGCCGTCAATAGTGTTAATGTGCTTGATGGCTTGAAAACTAAAACAAACAAAATCAGAATGATTGCCTATTTTTTTGCCATCGTAAAAACCGCCAAGCGTGTGGGCAGCGTCTTCTATTACTGGCAAGCCGTGTTTTTTAGCTACTGCGTGCACTGCATTCAAATCGCAAGGCACTCCTGCCCAGTGAACGACCATTATTGCTTTAGTATCGTCAGTAATTTGTTCTTCAATTGTTGAAGCGTCAATGTTTCCGTTGTCAGCGTGAACATCTGCAAAGCGTATGTCGGCCTGCAAGTTCTTGATTGGAGTATTAGTAGCAACGCAAGTCATTGGAGTAGAAACAACATTAGTTCCTTTTTGCACGCCTGACTGGTATAATGCTAGAGTTAATGCAGAAGTACACGAATTAACCATTGAAACGCGATTGTTACCGATCCATTGTCCGAATTCTTTCTCGAATTCTTTCACTCGAGGACCCATAGTAATGTATCCAGAAAACAATGTTTCCTTTAATGGTCCTAGAATACTGTCTGGCATGTGTACTTTGTATAATGGAATTCTATTCATTCAATCACTTCTTGATTACTGCCGGAACGCCTTTCGCTACTGCGTTAGCAGGAACGTCTTTAGTAACGATTGCTCCGTTGTATACTCGAGCGTTTTTCCCGATTTTTACGCCTGGATTGATTGAAGCTCGGCTCATTACCCAAGCGCCGTCTTCAATAACAATAGCTGCTTTCTTGAGCATTACTCCAGAACCATCCTTACGAATAGATGTGTTTCCAGTATGCGACAGCAAGTACGCTCCGAACCCGATTATTACGTTGTTTCCAATTTTTATTTTTTCAGACCCGTCAATAATAGCGTCTTGACCAATCCACACGTTGTCTCCGATTTCTATTTCCTCGCCTAGGAAAGTTACTCGGTCGTGAATGACTGCGTTTTTTCCAATCTTGAGTTTCTTGCATTGAAAAGAAACGCTTGCAGCAATTTTTTGCCCGTCACCGATTTCGATCAAATTTAAAACACCTTTAATAAGTTCCTTAAAATTAATTTATTCAACAAGATAATTAAGCCAGAGAGTTGTTTTAAACTATTTTGTTGATGAAAAAATGAATTTCAGAGAGTTCCGCCATAGATTATTTGGAATAGTCTTAACGCCACTAGCAGTCTTCGGGCCGTTTTCTTTCATTAGAGTTTGGGCTAACAAACTTCGAGGCGTTACCATAAAAAAAGGCGTTTGGATTGGCTACTTGGCTTTCATAGACCAGCCTCCTGACGTAAAAGAAAGTCTTGTAGAGATTCACGAGGGAGTAGGCGTTGGTTTTAGGAATAATATTTTTGCCCACGATTCTTCTCCAGTATGGCGGGGCGAAAAATGCGTATTCAAGAAAGTTGTTATCGAGAAAAACGTTTATCTTGGAGCTAACGTGACGATAATGCCTGGCGTTCGCATTGGGGAGGGAGCAGTTGTTGGGGCTTGCTCGCTAGTAAACAAAGACGTTCCGCCTTATACTGTAGTAGCTGGTGTTCCTGCTAAGCCGATAAAGAAAATAATTGAAAAAGACGGCAAGAAATTGGTCGTTCCTTTAGAATAACCAGTCTATAAAACGAGCTAGTTTTCCAGGCAAGGCTGTTTTCAAAAAGCTTTTTTCTTCTTGTTTTATGATGCCTAGTTTTACGCACGTTATTAAAAACAAACCAAAAGCTAGGGGCAATTGCACTAATACGAACCACTTGCTTGGTAGTAAGTCATTAGAGTACAAGATTAATCCCGTGATTATCAATCCGATTCCTAGTATTTCGATAATTGTTCTATAGTCAGCGAATCGGCCTGATTCTTTTGAAACGCGCCACCAAGTAATTGCTAGAATTAATGCATTCGATGCAATCATTCCTGTTGCAGCGCCTAAAGCGCCTTGAGTAATAGTAAAGTAGTACAATAAAGCGATTTGGCTTGTTATTGACAAGAGCGTCAAGTAAAGAGTTGTTTTGGTTTTGCCTAAAGCGTTTAATACTGCGAATAAAGTGAAAGTAATAGCGGATAGGATTGCTGAAGTCATTAACAACGGCAAGTATTGCACTGATTCCACGTATGTTTCGGAGTAAATTGAAGTAATCAAGTTATAACTTGCTGCAATAACGAACAACCAAGCGGGAATGATTATTAGTGAAAAGTATTTCGCAGCTAGCTTTAAGTAATCGTTTAGTTTGTCTTTGCTTCTAGCAATTATTGGAAACAATACTACTCCCGCTACCCCGAACATTGTTGGAAACAATCTAGCAATATTGCTGGCTGCTAAGTAGTGGCCGGTTGTTGACTCGCTTTGAATTATTGACTGCACGAATAAGACGTCAACGTTGTTCATCAAGCTCAACGCAACCGCGCTTAACGAATACGGTACAGCGAAAGCCATCAGTGTTTGAGTATTGAATGAGTATTTCTTGTTTGTTGGCTTGTAGAATAAAAACAAGTAACCAATTAATGGCGCTAGAGAATAAGCTATAATTGCCCCAAGAACACGGTAACCAATTGACAGCAGTATTACTGTGAATAATAATTTTGATACTGCAAACAACATGTTTGCGGTTGATTGTTTTTTGAATTCTTTTAAGCCATTAACAAAAGCAGTTTGTTGAGCGAATAACGTCTGCAACGGAATCAAGATTACTGAGAATTGAATTATGTTCGCTAATTGAGTGTTTCCTAATAACGCGGCAATAAAATCGGATAAAAGGTAAATCAGTGAACCGACTGCGATTGATATGAATATCAAGTACTTAGTGGTTTCTTGATTGATTTCTTTAGCTTTGTCTGGTTGAGCAGCTATTAACCTAGTTGATTCAGCAGATATTCCTGCACTTAATGCAGTAACTATTGTTAAATTCAACAGCAAGACTACTCCAAAGATTCCGAACTCGGTTGGCCCAAGCGTTCTTCCTAGGAAAGCGTTTAATGCGAAGCCAGTTAACAACAAGACTGCTTGGCTTGCAAACAACCATACAGTTCCTTTAGACGCTCGATCCATTTTTTCACTTATAAGAATAAAATCCTTGTTTTGATTTAATACCTAGCTTTCCTTCACTAACCATTTTTTCCGCTAGCAAAGCAGGCTTGAATTTTTCTTGCTTGGTTTGAGCATGCATTGAATTCATTATCGACACAAAAACATCTAATCCAATCAAGTCTAACAATTTTAACGGCCCCATCGGGTGGTTTAACCCTAGCTTTATTGCTGAATCAATTTCTTCAGCTGAAGCGACTCCCTCGCTGTAAGCAAGGATTGCTTCATTCAAGAAAGGCATTAGCAATCGGTTTACGACAAAACCTGGCGAGTCATTTACGATAATTGGTGTTTTTCCAAGCATTTTAGAAACAGAAGCGATTTTTTCTATTGTTGTTGAACTAGTGTTCTTAGTCTTGATTACTTCCACTAAAGCCATTTTGTCTGCTGGGTTGAAGAAGTGCATTCCGGCAAAATTCTCTTTCTTTCCAACAAACTCGCTTAACTTAGTCACGTTCAAGCTGGATGTGTTAGTGCATAATACTCCTTTGAAGCTAGTTAATTGTTTGAATAATTCTTGTTTTTCCTTCTGGTTTTCTATAATGCTTTCAACAATCAACTCGCAATCCATTAATTTTTTTAAATCACTCGAAACAACTAGCTTGCTTATGGCTTGTTTTGTTTTTTCTTCTCCTAATTGTTTTAACAATTTTTTCTTTATTGCGCCTAAAGCTTTAGCTTCGTCTCGAGCGTTTACTTTAACGCTAAAGCCATTCAACAAGAACGCGACTGCAATGCCTGAACCCATTACGCCAGAACCAATTACTCCAACTAATGGCTTGTTTTCTTGTTTTGGTTTTCCAAAACTATCTCCCAATTCGTAATTAGAATCTGCTTTTTTTACTAGTAATTTTCCAGAATCATCTTGCAATAACAAGACATCGTAGGGTGCCTTGTGGTCGAGTGATGAAACGTTTACCGTAGTTTTGCCTATTACTTTCATTTTGTCGCACCAAAAATAGTTGTTACTGCTGTTCCGCCAATTCCTCCAATGTTTTGAGCTAGGGAGTAATCGCAGTCTACTTGTCTTTTTCCTGCTTCGCTTCTTAATTGCAAAACGCACTCGAAGGTTTGAGCCAAGCCTGAAGCACCAATAGGGTGACCGTCTGCTTTCAAGCCGCCGTCAGTGTTTACTGGTAAAGCCCCGTTTAGTTTTGTTTCTTCTTTTCTAACAGCTTTCGCAGCAGCACCCGCTTCATAAAAGCCTAAGTCTTCTAAAGCAATTAATTCAGCTATAGTAAAACAATCATGCACTTCGACGTGTTTTACTTGCTTTCTTTGCAAGCCTGCTTTCTCGAATGCTTTCTTTGCTGATAGCTTAGTTGCTTTGAATGAAGTAGCGTCTTTTCTTTCACTTAAAGAAATAGTGTCTGAAGCCATTTCGCAAGCTAAAACGCTTACGCTTCGGCTAGTCTTTTTTTTCGATACTATTACCGCCGCCGCCCCGTCGCTTATTGGAGAACAATCAAACAATCTTAACGGGGAAGAAACTATTGGTGATGACTCTATCTTGTCTAGAGTGACTTGCTTCTCGTAAAAATGAGCCAAAGGATTGTAATTAGCGTTTTCGTGGTTTTTTAAAGAAATCAAACTCAAGTCATCAATGCTTGAACCATGCTTCAAAAAGTGTTGTTGAGCTATTAAAGCGTAAGCAGCTGGAAAAACTAGTCCTTCCTTGTAGTCTAATTCAAAGTGTCCGGCTAACGCGATATCGCTAGAAATTTTTTCGCTGGCAGCAGAAGACATTTTTTCCACTCCTACTGCCAAGACGTTGTCGTGTTCTTGCAATGAAAGCAAGGCTTGTTTTAATGCAATGCCTCCAGATGCACAGGCTCCTTCGACTCGAATTACTGGCACGTTAGTTCCAAGAATTCCTGAAACAATGGAGTTCAAGTGAAGTTGTCTTGGTTCCACGCCAGTCAAGAAAGAAGAAACAATCACTGCACCAACATCGCTAGCTTCTAGTTCAGCGTCTGCTAGAGCAGAATTAATTGCTTCACTCATTAATTCCTTCGGGCTTGAGGCTAGTACTCCAAAACTAGTTCTCCCGACTCCGTTGACGTAATTCATTCTATTACTCTTTTTTCATGAGAGTTTTTAGCTATTTGCTCGATAGTGTTTCTTTTAATTCCTGAATCTAAAACGCCTTTAAGCACTTTCTTCAACAAGTTAGTCTTGTATACTCCTTCAAACAAGTCGTGGCAGTAAAAGACAGAGTAACCAAACTCTTCTTCCTTGCTCAAAATAAAATCAATCGTTTTTTCAACAACCTCGTTGTCGCTTAATCCTTTATAGTGATAGTATTCAATCAACGGCATGGTATTGTCTGCCTTGCAGTTAACCGGCACTTGAACGCACTTCAACTCAACTCCATCAATAACTGGCGTAAACGCGTTATTTCCGTTTAAGTCTCCTGAACTAGTATAACCAAATTCGTTTAGTGTTTTCAGCACGTTCTTGTTCCAATTAAAACCCGGACACGAAAAGCTTGTTGGAGCAACTCCGAAAATCTTTTCGTAAACTGAATTCATTCTAGTAAAACGATCACTCAAGTCAATTGAATCAAGCGACTTAGTCCATTCGCGGTGCTTCCAGCCATGCACGCCTACTTCGTGTTTTTCCTTCACTTTTTTTAATAATTCTTTATTCTTTAACGCAAAATTATGCGGTAGTAACGCGATGCGCGCCATTTCTGTTTTCGGCAGCTTGACTCCTTTCAGTGAATAATTGTCTTTGCTTTTAGTCTTGCTTGTTAACGCTTCAACCGCTCCAGTTTCCCCGCCTAAAACGCAGTAAAAACTAGCCTTCAATTTTAATTCGTCTAACAATTCGAGAATTTTAGGCACGCCGTGAACTAATCCGTATGAAGAATCAATGTCTATTCTGAATGCAAACATTCGCTAAAACCTTTTTTCAACTAGCTTTGCAGCTATTGACAAAGCATCGTAAGCATGCAGTTTTGCTTCTCCTGCTCGATCGTAATAGTGAATTGGTAATACTGTCATTTTCATGCTTTTCTTGCATGCTTCTGAAAACAACGCTGCTTCCAAGTCAAATCTTTGAGCATCAATAACCATTTTCTTTAACGCTTTTCCAGTAAAACCCCAGTAGCCAGTGCAAATGTCTGGATTCCATTTTTGGTAAACTATTGCTCCAAACACTGAAATGCCTTTAGCTCCAATAACGTGGTAAACGTCTCTAAAACTATTGATTTTTTGCTGGCGATTGCCAGTAACAACGTCAAATCCTTCTTCTAACTTGTCAACGAATTCCGGCAATTGCAACGGGTCGTAAGTAGCGTCAGCGTCAAGCATTACGTAAAACTTGTCTTCCTCTATCTTATGTTTTTTCAAGAAAGAAACGAATCCTCTTCCTTTGCCTTTTCCTTCTTGCAAAATAATCTCGCAACCAGCCTTCTTTGCTATAGCATGAGTAGCGTCAGTACTGTTTCCGTCGATTAAAATAATCCTCTTAGCGCCTACTAGTTTTAGTTTTTCCAAAACCCAAGGCAACCCATCTTCCTCATTCAAAGTAGGCAATAAAACAATCGTCCTGTCCGCTTGTTGTTTGCTAAGTTTTTTCATTTGTTTATTTCTAGCAACCTCATTATTAAGCTACGCGTTTTTTGGGGTATTTTTCTGGTAGTATGTTTGCCTTCGAAAATTGTTAGTATTATTTTTTCGTCAAGTAATTCTTTTAGGTATTCTTTAACGTGTGGCTCGTTAATTCTTTTTTTCAATATTTCCAAGCACGATTTTTGTCTCTTTTCGTTTGAGGAACTGGTTCCCAAAACTAATGCTTGTAATACTTTTAGGTAATCGTCTCCGTAGTTTGCCGTAGAAAGAATTTCTGACGCGTGTTGATTTTGTTTTCCAGCTAGTGAAGAGATTAACGTTACTGCCGTTAATTCGTTAGCATAGTTAGGGTGGGCTAATACGTTTGAAATGTGGCCTGCTACTTCTGGGTCGTCTAAGCTAGCTACTAGTTTTCTAACGTTCTGTTCGTTTTCAGAAAGCTTTTTCTTAACTAGTATTTTTTTTATTGCTTGAACTCGTTGCAGTCCTCCTTCTGGCGTTTTGTGTCCTACTTTTAGTCCGCCTATCAAGTGGCGGGTAGTTAATTCTGGTTTTGAATACAATACTGCTTGAAAAAAATATTTGTCTTTTTCAGGTAAATCGGGATCAGCTAAACCGTGAACTAGTGTTCTTATGATTGTTTTTGCTTTATTTTCATCTTTGTTTTGGTTGAAAAATTCTTTTAGCTTGGTTTTTGTTTGCAAACGGTTTTCTGACAAGTCTCTTTTGAGGTTGTAATAATTTGCGTATTCGTCCATTTCTATCCGCTATTTTGGTATACGTTTACTCCGTTTTTTTCAAATACTAGTAAATAATTTGAAGGTATTTCTAGTTTTCCGTCATAATCGCTAGAAACAATACACTCGCCGTTTAGCGTATTGCGCTTGCCAGAATAGTGTTCTATAATGCGTTGAATGTTTGAGTCAATTGAATCGCAATTCTCTGCAGCGAATAAGCCTGCTTCGCGATAACCAACGTACTTAGCGTTGTTGCCGAAGTAGTTAATCACGAATACTCCTGCGATCAAGTTCAATACTAGTGTTGCAATCAGTATTTTCTTCCATGATCCTTTGAATTCGATTGAAGAAACTAATACTGCCAAGACTGGAATTACTGGGAGCAAGTATCTGATGAGTGGGGGGTTTCCTAGGAAGCCGTATGCTTCCATTGAAATCCATACGCCTATTATTGAAGCAAGCAAAAGCGGGTTGGTTTTTTTCCAATTGTTTTTTACTAATAGTATTGATGACGCGCATAGTATTCCTAGTAATCCTAAAGCGTATAAGGGTATTTTGTCTGGTAGGCTGAAAGCGTTTTCGTTCAAGCTTAATTGGTTTGTTAAAAAGCTTAAGCCAAAACCAAACGCGCTGCCTGTTTCTGACGCGCTCCAAGCCATCCAAGGACTTAATGCAATAATGAAACCAATTATTATTAGTAAATAGTTTTTCCAGTTTAGTTTTTTAGTAAAGTAAGCGTATAGTAGTGCAACGAATAGCAAGTATCCTCCGAAGTATCTAGTTAGGAAAGTTAATCCTGCTAAGACTCCGAAAAAGGCGTAGTGCAAGTAGTTCTTGGCTTTTAGTAATACTATTAGTGAACCCATGAATAGTACTAGGAATAATGCTTCGCTTAGCATTCGAGTTGTTAGGTACGTGTATAATGGGTTTGTTGATACTATTAATGCAGCAAAAAACGCTTTTTCTTCATTAAACAATTCTTTTGCTAGCTTGAATGTAAGAATTATTCCGAATATTCCTAAAGCGATTGAAAATAGTCTAGCTATTAATTCTCCGTACCCGAAGATTCTAAACAATATTGACAGCGTGAATGAGTACAACGGAAATCTTCCTAAATCAGTGTATCCTTGTAAAGTGTTTTCGGCGAATGCTTTGCCGGTGGTTAAGTACGCGTATTCGTCTGATGAATAAGCTTGAAAGAATAATGAAAAGCAAGCTAGCGCTATGAATGGCGTTAACGCAAGCAATATTTTTCTGTTCACTAAAACACAACTGTTTTTTAATCCTATAATACTATTAGTTTTTACAATTTTTTTCTTTTTTTAGGGGTGTGGTTTAATTTTGGTTCAAGAAATCATTGGGTTTATACTTACGTTCTTGTTGTTTGCTATTCCGGGCTTGTTGTTAAGCAGGGCTTGGTTTAAGGGAACTTCGTTAAACAAGTTAGAGAAAGCAATACTCGGATTGTTTCTGGGCTTGTCCTTAAATCCTTTGTTGAGTGCTTTAGAAAACGCTTTTTTTGGAGTAAAATTCACTTTCTCGCTAGTATTAGTTAATGCTTTGATTATTTCAGTTATTGGGCTAATCGCGTTGTGGAAGCAAAAACAATTAACTATTCCTAAACTTAGCTTTGGAAAACCAATTGACTTCTTGAAGAAAAACTATGCCCCAATTATTTTACTTTTGTTAATGGTTTTGAGTTTTTATCCTCGCGTTGCAACGAGTTGGAAGACTGACTTCTTCGAGTTTGACCCGTATTTTTACGCCAAGTTGTCTGAAAAAATAGTCACTCAAGGAGAAATCCCGTTTTACAGTGATGAAGTTTACTTTGTTGCAGGCGACCCTGCTTCTGGAGTTTATTACCGCGCTATCCGTCCGCTAGTTAGTTATTTAACGTCGTCGATTTATTCGAGCTTCGCGTTCTTTTCGCAGCAATCCTACGATCAATCGTTGTTAATATTGTCTAATGGTATTTACCCGCCTCTTGCTGGAGCATTAATGGCGTTTTTTGTATTCTTGTTCTTCAAGTATGAATATAATGAAAAAATTGGCTTGATTGCTGCTGCTTTCGTTGCGTTTACTCCTCAACTAATAAAGAAATTCGCTGCAGGAGTATTCGAGTTATCGCCTTGGGGTATACTGGTAGCAATAGCATTGTTTGCAATCGCGGCAATCGCATTCAAGCAAAAAAGCTACAGGCTTGGAATACTAGCCGGGTTATTGATTGCTTTCAATGTTCTTTCATCTTCAAACTATATTTGGGCGTTGATGGTGTTAGCAACGTTCATGGTGTTCAAGGCATTCATTGATTACTATACGACTGGAATCGAAAAGAAAGACGTGCATATTTCGTTAATTATTGCCGGTTCAGCGTTGTTGTCGGATGTAGCTTACATTATTTACCAAAAACTCGACGCTAGCGTTTTCGTTTCATCAATTTCGCTAGGCGTATTGCTAGTAACGCTTTCTGTAGTGCCTTTTGTCTTGTTTTACTTCTTGAAGAAAATGGACAAGAAAATAGTAACTGCAGGATTAGTAGTCGCAGGCTTGGTTTTCTTGTTATTCACTCCAGTAGGCAATTTATTACTAAATTACCCGAGTGCTTTGACTGGCTTTGCTACAACTGGTTCGCCGCTTTCGAAAACAATTCAAGAAGAAGGAGCAAGCAGTCAAGAATTGTTCGACAGTAGTTACGGCGTGCTAAATCCACCGTTCTTAATGTTCTTGACTACTCTAGCAATATCGCTGAACGCGTTTTTTGCTTTGTGGAACAAAAACAAGTTGAATTACGGGTTAGTGTTTTTAGCTATTGTTGCATTGTTTACTTTCTTCAACTCAGCAATTGACTCGATTTTGAAAGCAGTCTTTCCCTCCGTTGACTTGATTACTTTCATTGTTTCCAACGACGTGTTTATTTATTTAGGAATCAGCTTGCTGGCTGCTTTGATTATTCTTTATTATTCTGAAGAAAAGAGATACGCCTTGTTGTGGGGAGTTTTAATTGTTTTTCCAGTCGCTTTCATTGGTTTAAGCAAGTTGAAATTCATTGTTCACTTGGCTGCTGCTTTAACGATCGCAGTAGGTTTCTTGATTGGGGAATTAATGGCGTTATTTACTGAAGCCAACAACAAGTTGAAAGTATTAGGCGAAAAAGCTTTGACTACTTACTTGTTTGGATTAATCTTGTTAATCGGTGCTTTTGGAGCACTAGCTCAAGGCGGCACTGTTGAAAGGTCAATGACTGAATTGTCTTATTCGCAGATTCCTCCCGACTGGATTGCAGCCATGAATTGGATTGAAACTAGCGCTCCTAAAGATGCTCGTTTTATTTCTTGGTGGGATTACGGTCATTGGATTACTTTCTTAGGCCAACGCAAGAGTGTTTTAGATCCTGGTAACTTGTATCCTGGATTCAATCAAGGCGTTGCTCAAGCATTCGTTGAAGGTCCTCGTGATGAATTAGTTTCAGTAATGACGAAACACGATGCACAATACATTTTGTTGGATGCTGACTTGATTTCCAAATGGGGTGCTTTAGTGTTCTTGAGTGGTTCTTGCGATTCACAAATAGCCGAGAATTGTCCTGCAGAAAAACAAATCCCTAACTGGGAGGGCGGTCCTGGCCAGAGCTTGTATGAAGCACAGCATTACTTCGAGTTGTTTTCACCAGCTGGTTCTTGCCCAAGCCAGTTAGTTCCAGTACAATTGCCAATGTACCAATCTACTTTTGGAGCTAGTTACTGCGTGACTCAAAACTCGTTGTTGTTGCTAACCTCAAACGGTATTGGCAAGGAAATTCCGTTAAAACAAATCGCTTTCGGAGACAACCCGACTAAAGATAGTGCTTACGTTATTGGTTACGGCCAGGGTAGTTTCTTGAACGTAAATCCTTACTTAGGCGGCACTGAAAGCAAAGTATTAGACGCTCCCTTTGTAAGATTGTTCTTCTTCGAGAACTTGCCTGGATTTAGTTTAGAATACTCGTCACCAAACGGACAAGTAAAAATATTCAAACTAAACAACTAGTTCTCATTCTCTTTTTTTTTATACTGGTCGCACTAGCAGGAACGCGATTGCGATTACTACTAATTCGAATAATACTAGCAAGCAAGTAACGTTTGTTTCAGTAGCGTTTTTTCCTAGCAACTTCATTGCTGCGTGAGTTAAAGAATAAGTCTTCTT
>JABWCK010000020.1 GCA_013360305.1 Microcaldota archaeon | reverse complement strand
CGCTGGCTCGACCAGTCGAAGCGAACGGTTCAACAGCAAAAACATCGCCTTCCTGCAAAACATAATTTCCCCGCTCAGTGTTTGGGAGTTCTTCACCATCATGCAGCGAGTAAGAAGCAATCGAGTGGCCGCACAAGTTTTCAACAGGCTTGAATCCCTTGGCAGTAATCGAGTCTGCAATTGTTTTGCCTATTTCTCTAACGTTTTTGCCAGCACGCATTACGCTTAACGCATCTTCTAACGCTTGCTCTGCGGCTTCAACTAGTTTTCCATTCTCTCCAGTCAAGTCAATTGTTTTAGCAGTGTCAATCAAACTGCCGTTAACGTCAACGCCGAAATCAACTTTCACTACGTCTTTTCCGAATACTGTTTCTTCTCCAAAAACAGGCGTTCGATGCGCAGCTTCGTAATTCAAACTAATATTAACAGGAAACGCTGGCTTTGCTCCAGCCCCAATAATTTCAGACTCAATAGTTTCAGCTACTAAGATTAATTTTTCTCCAGGCTTGACTAAGTCTTCAACCATGCCGTGAATGCTTTCAGCAATTCTCTGGCCGTCTAAAAAATCCTTTTCTACGCCTTTTCCTTCACCAATAAACATTTACTTCACCTAATAATTCACAACTCAAAATGTCTCTTTACTATTTGTTTTACTTCTTTAAAATTAGTAGCAGAATAAGTTCCCATC
This sequence comes from Microcaldota archaeon, assembly GCA_013360305.1. GTDB lineage: Archaea > Micrarchaeota > Micrarchaeia > Norongarragalinales > Norongarragalinaceae > JABWCK01. The sequence continues at coordinate 12,895 of JABWCK010000020.1, read as the reverse complement.
GTATTAACCTCATGGTTTCCGTATTTTCCTGCAAAAAACCTAATAGTAGAAATTCCTCTCTTGTTGGCAGGAATAATATCATTTTTTTCGTTATCGCCAACCATCAAAACGTCTTCGGGTTTAGATTTAGTTTTTCTCAAAACATATCCGTAAAACAAGTGATTTTTCAACCCGATTAATGGACGCCTAACTAATGGACGCACGTACCTAGAAATTCCTTTGAAAAAACCAACGTCACCCGTAGTCAATACGTGTTCCTCATCAAAAAAATCTGACAAACCAAGCCGGTGCAGCTTATCCCATTGTTTTCTCCTTATTCCACTAGTAACTAAAAACAATTCAACTCCGTTTGCCTTAGCCCAAGTAAGAAAATCAACTACGTGAGGATTAGGCTTAAACGATTCGCCGTCGTGTTTTACTTCTTTAAACGCGTTGACTCCCGCAGAAACAATTTTGTCAAAAGACTTACCCCTTCGCTTCGCTAAAGGAACAAGCGCCTTAACTAGCAAGTCATAATGCTCTGCACTATTTGCTTCCCGGGAATAAATTTCTTCAAGCTTGCCAAAAGCCTTGTTGAAATCAGAATACTGGTCCAACCCGTTTGCAAGCATTGCGTTAACCGCAGTTTTAGATGCTTTAAACCAAAAAGAATGCGAATCGTGAAGAGTTCCATCCAAATCTAAGAAAACTTTCATTTTTTTCACCAGTCTCCTAGGCCTTTTTGTTGGCTGTTATTTTTCAATCCTTCCTCGTCAAAACCTAAAGCGCCTAGAATGCGAAGCACTGCAGGAAGCACTTGGTTATTGATGTAGTAATCCGGGTCGTAATCTTTTGCTTGGCTTAACACTCTAGCTCGTTCAGAAATGCTTTTTGCTCCGCTGCGAGTAATAACGTAATCCACTACTCGATCGCTAGTCTTCAAGCCGGTTTTCTTGGCGTACTGCAACGCAGCTAGTTCTGGACTCATTATTTCGTACTTGCCTTCCTTTTTTCGCAACTCGGTGTAAATCACGCAGTCTTCAATAGGCGTTTTTCCGTCCCTCAAGTCTTTAACTACTTGCATTACTAGCTTGGCTGCTTTTTCAACTGAACCTTCTTTTAGTAATACTTCCAAAACGCGTTTTTGAGTGTCTCTAGCCACTCGACTCCAGTCGCGACGCACGAGTTCAAAGCCCTTAATCTTGATTTTGCCAGACTCGCTGATTAAAGCGTATTTCTTTTTAGTTCCTTTTTCTTGATTGCCTACTTTTCTAGAAACAAAAATGCCGCGAGTATAAAAATCTTCCAACTCCAACTCCATTCGCCCAGGTAAAGATTTATTGAACTCGTCTTTGAACTCCTTAATTAAGTGTTTTTTTCCAGCAGGGTATTGAACTAACAACGAATCAGTGTCTCCGTAAATAACTTTCAATTCTTTAGACTCGGCAGCAGTCATTGCCTTGTGAATGAATTCCCTAGCCCAAGCAGTTGTCGCTTCACCTGCTTCCCTGGAATACCAACGAGAACGAGCGTACAACAAGTAACCATAAAACGAGTTAGCTAGTATCTTGAGGCCCCATTGTTTTGCATCCAACGCCTTGTATTCCTGCGAGTTTTTATCAAGTTTCTTCATTGCTTCCTTAGTTGAAAAACGCTCGTCCAAAACCTTGTTTAAAACCAACGGCAGGATTCCCTTACGCTTTTTAGAAAAACGGTAGCCTTGTGGAGAAACAAAAGCATCCCCTTCTTCACCAAGAGTCGAGTAATCAATATTGTGACTAACGATTATTGAAGGGTATAATGATTTGAAGTCAAGCATTGCCAAGTTCTCGTAAACCCCAGCGTCTGGCGTTTTAACGAAAGCGCCTTGAATTGGCGACGCGTCAGTCTCATGAGGCTTGTTTGGAACTACTTCATTCAACTTGAACGCTTCCCTCATTAACAGCGTTTCTACTAGTTGAGAACTAGTTGCGCGGGAAGCATCAAACAAAGGCATTCCTACTAGCTTGCCTAACTCGATTTGCAAGTGCATGAATTCCTTGCTTAACTCGAATGCAGCTTTAGCATCAACCAAGTTGTATTCAGCTAAGTAGTCTAATTCTTTTTGAGAACCAGACGTCCAAATATCATAAATATTCTCGTGCTTGACGTCTAGCTTCTTGCCGCCTAACACTTCAGAGTAAACATCAGCCAAGCGCAATCGTTGTACTTTAATAGTCCCAATAAAATTAAGCAAAGCTACAACCGGATAAACATCGTAATGAATCCTGCCGCCAATTTCTGACACGTTTCTCAAACCAGCACGCCTAGTTCTTACCCTAGAAGCGTCTCTTCCTAGTTTGAATACTGCTCGAAGCTTGTCAGCTCGTTCTTGCAAGAAAGGCAAGTCAAACTGGTCTCCGTTGTAAGTGCAAATAACATCAGGATTTGCTTTTCTCACTAGTTTCGAGAATTCTTCAAGCATTTCCTTCTCCGAAGCAAAAGACTTTACTTTTTCGTCTGAAAACTTTTTAGAATGAGAATAAACTCCTTCCTCTACTCCGTAAAAACCAATCATCAAGCAAGGATCCTTCTTAGCATCAGGAATAACTTCAGGATTAGCCGACTCTATATCTAAAGAAAGCAAGTTCAATTCAGGAGTTTCAATCGAGTCTAATGCCTTGATTGACTTCAAAAACAAGCCATCGCATTCTATTTCATGAAGAGAATTAGGCAACAACTGCTTGTCTATAACATACCGCCTAGTATAAGGCACGTCGTACTCAAAACAATCACCTAATGCCTTCGCGCGGTTCTTCAAATTAGGAACCTCGCTTGCAGTAAGCGCTTCCACTTTAACGAATTCTTTCTCCAAACCCCCTTTTAGCTTCTTAACCAACGAAACATTGATTGCTTTCGGTTCGCCTCTAAGCAAAGTTTCAGCCGCCTTGAGAGGAGCGTCTAAATAAAAATAAGGCGGGAAATTAACGTCATAACGCCTGAATACTTTTCCTTTCTTGGACTTGAAGACTAAACGCACAGATGACGCGCCATTATGCATGAAATGGTCAACATCAAGCAAGAAAGCACTAGTTTTCATAATAATATATACGCACTCAAAAAATAAAAAACACTGTAAAACAATGCTTTTAAGCAAAAAAACAGTTATGCTACCATGAGAGATAGAAACGTTCGCCCAACAACTCAAGCGCAAGCAACAGACGCTAAAAACGACATGCAAAACATGGATGCTAAAATTAACTTGCTAGCGCAAAAAATCAAGACAATGGAAAAAAACATGCAAGTCATTGGAACTACTATCGTTGCTTTGAATGACAAGATTGAAAAAAACTCTAAACTCAAAACTAATTCAAACAACGCAGAAATAGACACCGACAAGTTCGCAGCAAAAGAAGACTTAGCAGAACTAAGAGCACTAATAGAACAAGTCAACCCCTTAAGCTTTGCTACAATAAGCGAAGTCAAAGAATTAGTAGACGAAAAAATACAAAAAGCACTACGCGAATCAAAAAAATAAAAAAATTTAATTCATCAAAAAAAATTATTTTCTTATTCTAGAAACGAATACTACTCCCAAACCCAATAATATTACTATCAATGGATTCAATTCAGGAACAGGAAAATCTTGAGCAACGATTTTGAAATTACAAGTAGTAGATTGAATTCTCGGCAAGCCTGGACCTGGTTGAAAGTAAGCAAAGAATCCCTGGTATTCAATAACTTGAGCTTCAGCTGGAGGATCAATCATTTTAACGCCAGTGTAAGAAATCAACCCACTTGGCGTGCATGATTCAACCGGGTCAGTGAAAGTTCCAGCAGGAACAGGGTTTCCATCAGCATCTCTGAAAACTAATCCGACAACATTCAAAAAACCTGCATCACAATAACCTAATCCAGTGTCGGCGTCGATTACTTTAAACGAGAAAGCGAATTCACTCTTAGCGTCAACCACGCCCGGACAATTAGCGTCAATAACTTTCAAGTTTTGAGCAAAAACGCTTGCTGCTAGTAATAAAAGAAAAAAAAGTTTTTTCACTTCTTCCTAATCCTCGACACGAATAACACTCCAAAACCAAGCAATATTACTAGCAATGGATTCAACTCAGGAGTTTGAACGCGTTGTCTAACTACTCTGAAAACGCAGGATTTAGTGAATTGTTTTGATTCAACACCAACAGTATAACGCAAGTCTAGTTTTGCAGTGTATTCTCCAACATCGTCACGTGAAGCGTAATCACTCAACCCATTAAAGTCGTAAGTAATTATTCCACCAGCCACGCAACCGTCAGGATCGTCCTTGAAAACATCAGCTGGTCCAGTTGCCGGAGCTTGTTTAGTGAAGCTTAAAGTCAAGTCCGGATTGTAACCAATTACTGGGCAAGCTCTTTGTCCAGTGGCAGTGTCGATTACTTCAAAAGACACGCTGGTAGCGTCTCCAGTCACGGTTCCAGGGCAATTAACGTCAGCAATAATGAATCGGTCTGAAATCGCTGGAGGACCGCTCGAAGGAGTATAAACGAAAGTGCCGCATGATTCTAAAGCATCAAAACTACCGTCATTGTTTGAATCCAAGAATGCTTCAACGGTTTTCGGCGTGCTAGAACCAGTAAAATCACAAAAATCACTGTAAGGAGAAACTCCGGATTCAGTGCTTAGTGAATCGCATTGAACTTCAACAGGCAAGTTCAAGCCAGTTACTTCAGAAACAGTAAATTGAACGGTTTCACCTACTTGGTTTGCGTTGAATACGCATTGATTGTTTGGTCCGGTTGAATCAATTATTTCAAAAGGAGCGTAACACAACTCGTCGTCTTGAGTTACTCCAGTTGGCGAATAAAAGAACAATGAAGTGTCAGTAGTTATTGCAGAATAATCGTAGTCCCAAGTAGCTCCAAAACTACCGTCAATAAAGTCTCCAGCATCGCTTGGAATGTCCGCGTCTAAAACGCAAGCTCCAGGAATTCCTTGACCACACCTAAACCCGCCCAATGGGTTAGGGCAAGTTATTGGTCCAGACGCATCAGTGCATGAAACTTCAGGCTTGACACTAAACGGACTATTGCCTAAAGCAAGAGAATAAGGCGGGTTGTTAAAGCTGCATAATTGAATTGGGCCAGTTCGGTCAATTACTTCAACAGGAACATCGCAATTGAAAGGCGTGCCGGAAGCTGAAGTACCAGTAGCTTCAACGAGAACTCCGTCACTAATAAGTATTGTCGCACCTACTTCGTCAACAACCCAATCTGGCGTGACTTCAGTAACAGTTACTCTAGGATTGTTACTCATCATGCTGAAATCGGAAGGACAAACAGCGCTTGCGCCACTTGTTGAATCAAAGCAACGATAGTGAATTCCTTCACGTAAAGTCAAGAATCCAGGATCGTTAGCGATTAAAGAAATCGTATCCAAATTATACTCGCAAGAATTAGCCATTGGTTCGTTAGGCGCGCCTAGAATAACGATTGGACAAATTTTTTCTACAGGCAATGCAACGCCTTGTAAGGTTATTTCAACTCTTGAAGCTAGAATCGCGTTGTCGCTGGTATCTATTGAATCGACTTCGTTTGCTAAGTAAGCGTTTGGTGAAGCAGAATCTTCTGGGTCAAGAGAACCAAAGTTTCTTCCGGGGCACGTTAATTCGACAGACTCCCAATAGTTTTGGCCGTTAAGCGTTTTGGGAGTCATTAAGTCGCGATAATCATCGATTGTTTCTGGAGTAACAAAACGGCATTCAGCAAATCCTTGTACTTGGTTTATTCCAATTACTTCTTCTCCAGGCAAGGGAGTATAACGAACTTGAACGTCTGCAGTGAAAGTTCCACCCAAGTCGTTTAAAGAATTAACAAAAATAGCGCACTCGCCTGGCTCAGGCAATTCTACTTCAATTAAACCGCAAAATTCTTGATCGAAATAAGCTTGCGTTCCAAAACAACAACCAATTCCTGAAGGAAATTCCTTGTAGTCTGAAGAACCATCGCAACAAACGCCTTCATAATTAGGGTAATTACATACTGAAACAGAATTAGCATTAACAAAACTAAGCATGGAAAGAAAAACAACGAATGCAATTAATTTCTTCAAACTTAGTTCAAACCCCTAATAAAAAAATAAGAAAGAGAATTGCTTAGTTGTCAATGCAACGGTAAGCAATGCTTGCGTAAGTAATTGGGAAGAATTGAGGGTAAGCGTTGAATGCAGGATCAACGTAATCAGGAATACCATTGGCGTTAGTGTCTCCAGTAGTTACTCTAGTTATTTCAGGACCAACTGGATTATTGTTTAATCTTACGCCCGCAACGAATCCTTGAGCAGTGTTTTCAGTTCTAAGACTGGCTGGATTAATAACATAAGGAGTCATTACGAAGGCAGGAGTTACTTCAACTCCAATCAATCCATCCCTTACTTGACCGTATTCTACTTGAGTAAACTCTTTTACTGCAATAACACAACTCCTGTCAATATTAGCAACATCGGTCAAAGCATTGGTAGCAAAAACGTTTGAACCCTTTGAATAGAAAGTAAACCTTTCAAGCGGACTAGCGCCCGATCGTTCAATAATTCTCAAACTTGCAGGACCATCTCTAAAACCTACTTTAACGATTGGTTCTCCAGTAGCAGTTCTCGAATTCTTTACTACGTTGTCAGCACAATTAGCGCCAGAACAAGCACCAGATGTTCCATCAATCAAGTTTTGTTGAGAATTCAAAATACCAGCACTATTCAATACAGGTAATTCTTGAGAGTAGAAGGCAGTTCCACTGCAAGCAGTTATTGCAACACTGCATGAATCAGCATCAGGCAAGGCTAAAACATAGTAAGCACGACCAGTCGTGTAAGAAATTACGTTAGCGAAAGGATTCTTTGCAGCTTGCAATACATCAAGACGATCTGAAGTGGCTGCAATTGAAGACTGCTTGATTTCATCACTTAAGATAATTGTTCCAGTTAACACTTTAGGCGTTGTTTGAGCTTGAGCAAAAATTCCTGATTGAGTTACAAAAAACCCAGCTGCGACTAATAACAATCCAGCTAGTAATACGGGAACGTAGTAATTAGAATAATTTTTTTTAGATCGAGCCATTTTTTTGAAACCACCTTGATATCGTAAATATTAACTTGAATTACTCTTACAATGAATAAAAAGGTTTTCGAATTGAATAAATACCAAACAATAGAAAAAACAACTTACGCACTCGCGTTAATACTAGCCGTTTACTTTTTGTTAGTGTTAATGCTAGGAAATTGGAGTTTTACTGCAACAGTCGAAAGCAATTCAATGATTCCAGTCTTAGAGAAAGGAGATTTGGTAGTAATAAAAAAACAATCTTTTTATGCTGAAGGGGACGTGATTGTTTTTTTTGATGGACAAAAATTCGTAGTTCACAGAATAATCAGTAAAGACGAGGATTATTATTTGACTAAAGGCGATGCTAATACGCAAGACGATGGTTTTGTTTCAACTCAAAGCATTGTTGGAAAAAACGTTTTCACCATAAAAAAACTAGGTTGGTTGAATTTGTGGCTGGCTGGACGAAACTAGTTTTTCCTGGAAACGAATAACACGCCTAAACCAATTATTATTACTAGTAACGGATTCAACTCAGGAGTTTGTACTTCCTTGAAGTCAACGCTTATTGATGAAACGCTTTCTTGTTGAGTTGGTCCGGATCCAGTGCAGAAAACAATCTTGTAAGCCCCCTTGTTGGAAGTGTCTGCTTTGAATACGTGTTCTCCCAGATTGCAGGAATCAACGCACAAGCTAATAGGCGTACTAGGATCAGTTGGACACTTTACTAATCCCGCAACAGGAAACGATGAAGAAGGATCGTCTCGAGTAGAATATAACCCTAGAACACAAACACCGTCAACAGGCGTTGATGAAACAGTATTGCAGTCAATCAAGTCAATAGTCCTCATGCAAGAAGGATCATTGTTGTACTCAGTTGAATCATAGCGTACGCCATAACCAACAACGTTTGAAGCATCGCTTGAACCAACTGGATTAAAACAAACACCCAACCCGGTTTCAGGATCAACGAATTTAGCTAGCAATTCAGTCTGCAAGCTTGAAGAAAACTCTGGAGTCTTTACAGAAACCAAGTAATCAGGAACACCAGGAGTAGGCGTTGGTGTTGAGGTTGGAGTAGGCGTGGGTCCAGCAGCAATGCAAGTGCATTGGTTTGGTGAACCGTATAAATTACAACCCAAGGTACACGAAGCAGGAACGTCATAACTACTTGGATACAACGGGTTAGCGTCGCATTCTTCAGCGCCTTCAATTCTATTATTTCCACAACCTTGAGGAAGCAATGAAAGAGTCAACACTGTAGACTCAGAAGCATAACGATTTTCGTAGTGAGCGTAAAGATTCCTGTCTGAAACCGCTGGGTCGTTAAACATAGTACTCCATGAAGCACTATTAGGATTGTCATTAGGAGGCGTGTTAACGAAGTAAGTTGTTCTAGTTGGGTCAGAGTTAGGCCAGTTAGACGGAGGAACTAAACCAACTACAGGCAAGCCGTAAAAACCAGCTGGAACTTGAGTAGTTCTTATCTTGTGAGGAGTGAATTCGTCAGACAATCCTTGTTTTACTAGCCAAAAGACGTCAACTTCATTTTGCAAGTTGATAACATCATTCTTTGGTTTTGCGTTACCTAAATTAGAATCAAAAATCAAGTAATCGTTTTGTCCAGAAGCACGAACACTAGTAACTACATTGTTAATCCAACTCCACGGACCACTTAGAGGAGCGAAGTTGATTTCAAAACGAGTTAAACTAGTAATAAATGCGTTGTTAGCGTAATTCCTGACTTGAATATCTGCGTACTTCTTTACCGCCAACAAGTGGTTTGGAGGCGTTGCTAAATTAGCTGAAGCATGAAAGCCAACTCGCGATGGAATAAAATCAACATCGACTACATCATTGAAAGAATTGCCTTGAACAAAAAAGTGATCTACTCCAGAAGCAACGTTGATAACTGACTTTGTTGAAGAACCATAACGACTCTTGAACTCGTTGTGGTAGCCGTATAATTGTCGGTTTAACGCGTAATTAATGTGCTTCTTCATGCTTTCTGCAATGCTTGCGGTGGATGAAGGATTGCTTCCCGCGTTTGTTCCTAAGAAAACTGCTTGTTTAGCAGAAGAACTTTGAACGTTTGAAATAGTAAACCCGTCAAAAACATTATTTCTAGCATTCCTTAAAGAAATGCCTTTGCTGGAAACTGAAGATTGAATGTTGTCGATTACTCCAGAAAACTGGTTTTCGTTGGAGTTCAAAACATCCACTCCGTAAGCTCCTTCGCCGGAATTGCAAGTAATGGTTGAAACACTCAAGTCGCTGACTTGGTTTCCGACTATAGTGTTTCCAGCCGAGCCGCCGTAAAAACCAATACCAACGGCCTTATCAGTTGGTGTTCCGCCATTTCGGCAATTAACATTATTCACGCTAATAACCGCGTTTTGCAAGCGAACTCCTTTAGCTATCAACGCGGGGTTTTCAAAACCAATGCTTAAACCATAAGCAGCGCCGGTGACTGGATTAAAATTGTAAACAGTTGATCCAACAGTGTAAGTTTTTGCAGCACTGGCTAGAATGTTATTTACGCTTAAACCGCTTCCTCCTGCCGCGAAAGTAGTTGGGTTAGTCTCGCTAGTTTTAGCAACACCTATTCCTACTGAAGTCAAGCCAGCAATGCTTTGAACGTTAACGTCTGAAATTTGGCCGTACAAGTTATCAAAAAAAGCGCCTACTGCTAAACCACTAGCGGCATCAGCGTACACGCCAGTAACTCTATTGTTGTCTTTTACGTCACAAGCATCAGTGCTTGAAACTCTAAAGCCAATAGCAGTTCCTTTCGAATAAACTTCATTTACAGCATTGTTTGATACTTCTTTTTGTCCAGAACAAATAGTCATCCTCAAACCCTCTGCTTTAGAAACAGTGTAAGGCTCACCCGGTACAAAACCAGCTTCGGAATTTGTCCCAGCAGAAACAATTTTACTAATAGTATTATCCGTAAACGAACCGCCTGCTTGAATTCCGTAAGCAATTCCCCTTAAAGCGCCGACGTCATTAATAGTGTTTCCTTGAATTGTTCCAGCGCCAGTAATTCCTTTCGCTTCTTCGTCAGCGTACAACAATGAAATTTGGTTGTTTGAAGCTTGATAATCCGCACTAGGATTCTCATTAGGGTCTCCGGAAATCGTTTCTCCATCTAAACCTAAGCGAATTCCATAAGCGTGGCAAAAAACACCAACATCAGTAAAACAACCAGCTTCACCGGCAGACTTTAAACAAACATCAAACCTAGCTCCAGGCGCAATGCATTCTGGACCAGTAGGATCAGGGAATTGATTGCTTTGCATCGAATACAATCTAGAAACAATATTGTTTTGCACTGCAACACTTCCGGATTTTTGGATAGATATTCCTTCCAAATTATTGTTGCGAATCCATAAGTCATGAATATTCATGAATTGAATAGTTCCGGACGCAATTGCTCCGGGAGCAATTATTGGCGCAGAACCCGAATCCACGCCTACGCCGATGTTGTTAGTAGTTCCTTGAACGTCGCGGATTTCAAAACGATTTCCAGCACTTACTCCAGAAACCAAGAAGTTAGGCGTATTCAATACTAGTATAGGATAAATGCTTGTTCCGACGCGAATGTTTCTAATCAATCCCTTGTTTACAGAAGTAGAAACTCTCTTTACTTCAACGGTGTTGGAGTTTTTTACTTGAATTCCCGCAATGGGTTTTGCTGGAAGCGTTTCATAACGCAAATCATGAATGTAAGGATCAATAATTCTCACTTGAGTACTTTTATCTATTAAAATAGCAGAATCCCATGCGTTTGAAGAAACACCCGAACCGGGAACAGCAACTACGCCAGAACCACTTAACTCGCAATTATTTATCTCAATATGGTTCGAGTTTGAAACACTAATTCCTGCAACGCGGTCAGTATCGTAAATTTTTATCGGCGCGCCAGTAGAACAAGAAATTCTAACATTGTTTACTCCATCAAGAGTCAAGCAAGCAGCTAAGTCACCAGGCTCGTGACGTTGTTCGCCGGTTATTTGAATAGTTAAACAACAATTCGCAGGCTGTCCTTGGCCAGTGCAAACAGCGCTTTTTGCAGCGGCATCCAATATCGTGGTAGTGCATCCTTGTGCAGGAATAGTTAAAGTAGCAGAACCAGTACACCCACTAGGATAAAACGCATTAATTCCAGGAATTAATAGTAAAACAATAGCGATTGAAAGTAATAGTTTTTTCATGTGCTTTCAATCACTCTCTTTGAATTAAAAAACCTTTATTATAGTAAAAAAAATAATTTTTTGATCAAACTTTTTTCTAAAAAGTTTGGTTTACAACTTGAGTAAGTCTTTGAAGGAGGAAATTTTTCTAGCGCGAAGCGATTGGTTTTCTTTTCTTTTTATAATAAAACACTTGACTCCTGCTGCCTTAGCGGCAGTAACGTCTTGAATAGAATCGCCAACAAACACTACCTCGCTTGGCTGTAAAGAAAGCATTTGCAATGCGTGAAGTATTCCTTCAGGTGACGGTTTTTCTGCGGAAACGTCGTCTCTTGAAACAATCAAGTCGAAAACATTCAGAGAATGGTCGTCTAATGTTTTCTGCAAGTACTGGCGTTCTTGGTTGGTTATTAAGACTAAACTAAATTTTTTCTTTAACTCAAGTAATTCAACAACTTCGGGAAAGGGTTTTGCTAATATAGTAGCGTAAAACCCGTAGTATTTTGCTTTGAAATAGTCAGAAAACTCTCTTTTTTCTTCAATTGAACGCGAAGGAAATAATGTTTCGACTGCCGCGTCAACGCTTTTTCCGCTTACTGCGCTTAATGGAGCTTCTGGAACGAACTTGAATTTAGCCACGCAGTGAGTGAATGCTCTTTCAACAGCTGCAGTGTTGTCGAATAACGTATTATCAAAGTCAAAGAACAAGGCTTTAATCATTTCTACAAAAGAAGGAAAACAAGGCTTTTTTAATTATGTTTCCCAAACATATTTTGCTATTATTTACGGGTGGTTTTAAAGTGACTGAAGATATTCAACAACCAGAAATGGATGAAATTAATGCTGACGAAATAGATGAGGATGACGAAAGCGAGAATCTTCCATTCCCTAACGCTAGAGTAGTTAAAATCATTAAACACAATTTGAAGAATCCTCACCAAATCAAGAAGGACGTTAAAGTAGGCGCAAACATTTTGTTAGGCGAAATCTTGACAGACATTTCTCAAAGAATGGATAGCCAGCCTTACTTTTCTTTAAGCGTTGAACACTTCAACGAAGCTGCTCGCAAGTACAGAGAAATAGGATTGCAACAAAAACGCATTATACGCATTAAGAAGGTTTTAGAAAAACAAAGAGCAGAATTGGATGAAATTATTGCTGAAATAGAGTTGGATTTGCCACCTCAACAACAATAAATTTTCATTAAAAAAAAAAACGGGTTTAACACATGATTGCTGAAAATTCCAAGAACTTAGTTGACGAAAGAACAGAAGCTAACAATAAAGTGAAAGAAACTTCTAAAAAGAATTACGAGTCTATTCAAGAATTCAGGCAAGCTGTTTCTCAAGCAAAAGAAAAACGCACTAAACGCGACGAAATAAACGCTAAAATAAAAAAGGCCGGTTCATTTCGAACCGGCCTTTTGATTTGAAGCTGTTTTGTTTACCCGCCAATGAGGCTCATCGTCCTCGAGCACTTCTTGAATATGTTCTCGTTTATCGTGTGGCCCTTGGGTTTCTCCTTGACCGCGGCCATGAGGATATTCTCTATCGCCTCGTCCGGCGAGCCGTCGCGCAGCGGCGTCCTGAGGTGTACTTCGTTGTCCGAGAAGAGGCAGGTTCTGAGCTTGCCGTCCGAGGTGAGCCTGAGCCTG
>JABWCK010000019.1 GCA_013360305.1 Microcaldota archaeon | reverse complement strand
AATTGATTTTCTGAACGCGAGTGCTTCATCCCCTTTTTTTACGTGATTATAAGGCACGAGGATATCCGCTTCCCTCATTTTCTCCATTGATGCAAGAACTTTACTATGCTCACTATTAAAATCACGTTTACCAAAGAGAGAGGGATAATAAAATCCTTCTCCTTCAAAGACTTGATACTTGCCTCCCTGCGTCAAGTCAGGAACTATTGTAACGTGCAATCCGGGAAATACTTCATTAGAAGCATAATGCCTTACTACAGGTAAGCCAAATTCTTCTACAACTCTAGAGTTTTGCTGATGCATTAACGTATGAGTTAAGCTTCCCTTAGAAATAACCAAGCCCGGATTCAGCACGTCAAGTCTAAGTTTAGCTACAAAATGAGTTTTAACTCCATCAATTGTTTTAGCACCAATCCGGACTACTGCTTGGTTTTCACCAAAACCAACTACGCTCGGGTGACGTAAATTAATACGCAAGCCCTCAGGCGTTTTTTCAATAACCTGCTTTAACGCTGAAGAAGCTTTCTTAGTTAAATCTGCTAACTCACTCGCCTTTAATTCTCGTTTAAGAAAAAACTCCATACACAACAAAACTAGTTTGTTTAAGAAAATAAAACTTAGCTTAAAACTCTAGATAGTGATTGCAACGCTTTCTTTTTTTCGAAGTCTCCCAGCTTGGCTTGTTTTATTGAGTCTTGAAGAAATTCTGCGGCTTCAAGCATTTCATCCTGCAACACGGGAAACGGAATGCCGTCTTTGCCTCCGAAAGAATACGAGTACTTTGCAGGATCAGTCCAATCCAACTCGTTGCCGTAAATCAACTCGCTAGCTAAAGCTAGTCCTCTAAGTGTTTTTTGTCCTATTCCTTTCAAGCTAACTAGTTCTTGAAAGTTTTTTGGCTGGAATTCCCTAGCTGCTTCTAACGATTTGTAATTCCTAACGTCAAACCAATGGGGCCTGGGAAAAGATGCTTTCAACACTTCCCCATCATTCACTAAATCAACGCTTTGCTTGTGGAGTGAATTGTTTTTTCTAGAAGTCAAATCCAGCACGCTTGAAACTTTTTTTGAAGCAATACCAGAATGAGGTTCAACAACGAATGAATCAATTTCACCAAGCCAATGATATCTCCTCGCGTATCCATTAGCGTCATTCATTCCTTGTTGTATTACCGTCCAGTCTCCTTTTTCTGAAACAAAAAAACAATGATGGTATAATTCAAACCCGTCTTGCACGCATGCTGAATCAATTTTAGCGGATAGTTTTGAAGCCATTACTAGTTCTTTTTCTAAAGCTAGAGAAAAACCAGCTTCGTAAGAATAATCAATTATTTCCTGAGGAGTCTTTCTTGAAACTAATCCCTTGCCTCCGCATACGCGTATTCCGCAATCGCTTTCTTTTAGTGCTTGTTTTAGGGCGCCGCATACCGTCGTAGTGAGTCCACTCGAGTGCCAGTCGAATGCCAAAACGCATCCCAGGGATTGAAAGAATAAAGGATTTGAAACTCGCCTTAAGAATTCTTTTTCTCCATGCTCGAAGCAAATTGCTTCTGTTACTGCTTTTCCTAACAAAACCATTTTTGGAAATAACCATTTTGGGCACCTGCCGGGGTGCAGAGGTAAATCCGCTACGCCAGTCTTCATCGTCTAAAACGAATAAAATTAGTCAATAAAAACAAAGACAAACCTCAATTCCGGTCGAAGCTAGTTTTTGATTATTTCTTTTACTTCTTCTTTTGAATGCAGTTTGTATTCTTCCAAGTTTTGAATTCCTGCGTTGAATAATTTTCTCGCCCTTACTCGACCAATTCCTCTCAAGCGGCATAAGTCAAGCAATTCGTCTTTTACACCGTATTTTATTCTTCGCCTCAAACGCTTAGCGCTGGCGTGTATTGTTGTCGCGTTAAGCAAGAAAGCGATTTCGCTTAAACAATAAGCAAGCCATTCAGTATTGCGAGATCTCGCGTGTACTACCCCCGGAGGGATAGCAAAGTCTTCTAGCATTCTAGCTTCAGTTTCTTCATTAATCCAAGCGTTTAATGCTTTAGTAGTATAATACTTGTTTACGCCTTCAGAGTCTTGTTCTAGCTTCATGAACGAGTAATCGTTGGTTATGGAATACATTTCTTCCCATACTCCGTTTTCTTTGCTTTTAGGGCAATTAATTAACGGTCGTGACTCAATTGCGTTTGTTAATGCTAGCAAGTAATCAATTGATTCTGGTTTTTTGTTTTTTGAAATGAATTCAATAAATTCTGCAGCGGTTAATGGGTCCAAGTATAACTCGCTTACTCGCTTGCCTACAGGAGTTGCTATTAACATAGTGTTTTTTTCGCGTATAAAATCTAGTTCTTTTAGTTCTAGTACGATTTGTTCAATTAATGAGAATAATTCTTGAGTGTTTTTGTATTGGTGGGCGAAAAAGGTTGATTCGAAGAAGGAATAAAGTGACTTAAAATCTTTGCAGTGGTTTGAAGCAATTAATGCTAATACGTGCGACCTGAGTACGGATTGCGATGATAATTTTGAAAAAATTTTTTCTAGCGAGCCGAGAATGTATTGGTCGACTACTTTTTCTTTTTCTGCAGGATTGCACAACAATACGCCCACTCCTTTTGAATCGTATCTAGGTCTGCCTGCGCGTCCAAGCATTTGTTGTACTTCCAAGTTTGGGATGAACTCGCTGTAAGCGCCATTGAATCGTTTCAAGTCTTTTACTACTACCCAAGAAGCAGGCAAGTCTAAGCCTATTGCTAGAGTAGTCGTCGCACACAGTGCTTTAATGCATCTTGCTTGCTTGAAGCCGTGTTCTACTAGTTCTCTTTGTTTTGAAGGCAATCCAGCGTGATGGAAAGCGATTCCTTGCTCGACGCATTTCGCTAATTCAATGCACTGCATTGAAGGCGTGCCTAGTGCTTTTAAAACGCGTTGGCTTAGCTTCAAGCAATCTTGCTTTTCGCCTTCAGTTAAGAAAACATTGGTTACTTTGCCTAATTGCTTTGCTAAGGATTCCGCATTCTTTCGAGAAGACACGAAAAACAACGCTTGGCCAGAACGCTGGTTTTCGCTTAATGCTTTGACAGCTAGTTCAGGTAAAGAGTCAGTTATTTTTTGGTTTAATCCCTCTAAATGCAAGTTTCGCCCATCACAAACTCCCTTATACAATACCGTAGGACGATAAGTGCTTTCGAATAGCTTTGCAGAAAGCCACTCGTTTAATTCAAACGCGTTTGGAATCGTTGCACTCAAGCAAAGCAGCCTAGGAACGTGCATTAGTTTCGTCAATACTATTTCAAGAGTTGCGCCTCGAGAAGAGTCATTCAATAAATGCACTTCGTCTACTACGACTAATCCAATTTCGTTAGTCCAACTAGCTTGATGACGCAATAGCGAATCCATTTTTTCACTAGTTACTATAATGACGTCGAATTCACGCAATTCTTCACTAGAATCATCAAAGTCTCCAGTTGATACGCCAACACTCAACCCGAAGGGTTTGAGTCTTTCTTCGAATTCTAGTTTTTTCTCTGCAGCTAATGCTCTTAAGGGAACTACGTAAACAGACTTAGTTTTTGAATCCAAATAGTTTTCGACTATCTTGAATAACGCTAGAAAGGTTTTTCCTGAAGCAGTTGGTGCTGAAACCACGCTCCGATTAGAAAAAGCAAAGCCTGAGTCGAAGAAAGACTGCTGCATTGGGTTTAGTTCTTGAAAACCCAGCTTCGTAGTAATTTGACTAGTCGTCAGCGAAAGCATGTAGTAAAATACTCCCTAGAGAATAAAAACAAAACTCAACCAAGATTCCGGTCCGGTTTTTTTGATTAAACTTTTAAGATAAAAAGGATGAGTGGGAACGAAAGCGGGAATCAAAAAGTATTAAGGGAAATCCCCTGTGTGATTGACCGCTTCGCACCACAGTCTCAAGTTCGCGTGGAACTCGTTAAACACTAACAATAACAACAATAAAAACTTAACGGTTTCTTAAGGCAGGAAATTGAAAATAAAGGCACTAGGAGGCTTGTTTTAGAAAAAGAAGGTTCTAGATGGTCGTTTACCATCATGATGTGGTTGCCTCTGTTAGTAGTAAACCATACCTAACTTAAAAAACTAAAGGTTTTACTCAACGCTTGCTGACTAACGAACCCTTTCTGCGGAAAAGCATTCGCCCCCCCCCAAAAAAAAATTAGCGTTTGCTTACTAGCTTGTGCATTTTCGAGTCTTTCAACCCTAGAGCTTCTCTGGACAACTCTAAACCAGCTACTACGTCAGGAACAACGACTAAGTCTGCTCCGGCTTTGTGTAGTTTTCCAACCGCATCTTCACCGAATGCGCGAGTCGCAACATGAATTCGAGGATTCAAGTCCTTAGCCGTCAATGCTAAGAAAACATTAGCTGCATCGCTAGGCAAAGCAGAAATTATCCTAGAAGCGTTTTGAACTCCTGCATTCTTCAAGACTTGCTGGTCTAAAGCATCGCCGTGAACTACCAGAAAACCTTAAGACAACAAGTGTTCAACTAGCTTTTCATTAGAATCAATTACTACAAAACTCTTCTTGTTAGCATTCAACTCAGCGCAAACAGTCTTACCCAAAGCACCGTAACCACAAACAATAAAGTGATTTTTTAACGAACTAATTTGCTTCTTCATACTCCTACCACCAATAATATCATTCAAGAAAACATCAACCCCTGCAGAAATAATTACTACCAAACCAGCCATCGTACTCAAACCAAGCAATACGTGCACGATTTTAGTACTCAAGCTAGCGCCAGAACAATCCACGTACAAGCTAGTACACGCACTCTCCAAGAACGCGTCTTGAAAACTCTTTTGCTCGATTAAAACAAAATTCAAAATAGCAACCAAGTAAACAGAAAAAATAGCAAGCAAAATCCACAAATAGCGATTAAACTTCAACCTACTGTGTTTTTTGAAAAACGAACCCATTTACTTCTTACCGTGAATTTTTTCCAAAGGCATTATCCTAGAAGATAACTCATCCAACTCTATTTTTATATCCCCAATGACTTTATCCATCGGATCCTTCAAATGAGTGACAGTATTCCCCTTAATTTCTACAATCATTCGATCAACTCTAAGCGATTGCTTGTTTACCGACCTTTGAATAATAACACTCAAATAAATAGCTTCAAGCGAAACAACCGTAGTCAAAACAAGCAAAATCCTATCCAAATCAACGCCTAGAAAATAAAAAGCAAAAAAAGCAGCAAAAACAACCGTGTGAACAATCAACGACAAGTTCGAACCAATGCTTAAAGTCAAACCGTCAGCAAGCTTGTCGAAAAAATCCTTCTTTAACATTTAACTATGGCATAACGAAAAACCAGCTTAAAAACTCAACCTATTTTAAGCAAAATACGATCCGCCTCAGCTTCAGACAATTCCCTTAATTCAAACAATTCAAAAACCAAATCCCTCAAACCGCCATCTAAATTAAACGCGCGGTAGCCTTTTTCTTTAAGCAAACCAGCGGCAAAACCACTGCGATTACCGCTCCGGCAAACAACCAATATTTCCTTATCCTTAGGCAACTCGCTCAATCGAACAAACAACTCATTCAAAGGAAGCAAGTGAGAACCATCCAACGAGTACAACGCGGTTTCACTAGGCGTACGCACGTCCAAAACAAAAAATCTTTGTTTATTACCCAAAAACTCTCGCGCAGTTACATTCATGATAGCCCCTGGCAGATTCGAGAACGACCACCATAGGACTCCGCCCTACACTGGTCGACCCTACCCGACTAAACTATTACAATAGCCCCTGGCAGATTCGAACTGCCGTCACCGGATTCAGAGTCCGATATCCTAAACCACTAGACTAAGGGGCTGACCTTTTTCTTTTTAGAAAAGAAAAACCTCAATGAAAAAGAAAAGCTTTTGAATAAACTAAAAAAATAGTGCTGTTGAGAGATTAAAAACTCTTCTTGACTTGTTTAAAAACTTGGTTCGGAGTTATTCCCACGACATGCATCCACAGCAAGAACACTACGCCAGCGTCAATAAACCAGAACAACACGTGCACTACTTCAATCGCTTGCTGGCCGTAAAACACGCCGAACAATAAAGTAACAAACAACCTCAACAAGTTAAAAACAAAGACTACTGGCGCCAGTAAAAGAAAGTTTTTGAGCTTGTTTTTCGCTTCAGTCGAGTAAATCAGCGAAGCGAATAATAACAGCATTACTAGACCGCTGCATTCAGTAACGATTTGAAACAAGATGTTGTTAGCAAAAATAGTTGAACCGTTTAATTCAGTGTAAACTAGTTTTGACAAAAAATAATTCTCGAATCCAGCTATAGCATTTGTTAATAGCGAAGTATCAATTAATTCAAGCAAAAAGAACGGAATAAAGAATGAAGTAAAGAATTTCGCTAGAAATAATTTTTCTTTTTTGTTTACCATGGTACTTTCTTTAATTTTATTCTATGCGCGAATTGGTTAGCACTCAAGTGTACAACGTAAGTGAAGCCTAACAAAAATAATATTAAATCAGAATTTATCTCACTGGCCAACCTAACGTAATACAACGAACTTAGCGCTAAGGCAAAGATTACGAACGACAATTGGTCTAGCAAGAAGATTGATTCTCCCGGCTTTATTGAAAACCTTCGCTTCATGAAACTACCAAAAGAATCCCCAAGCATTGCTCCCAACCCTAATAAGAATGAAACGATTATTTTTTGTTCAAACGACAAATCGGGTAAAAACAAGTTTCCTGCGATTAACGACAGCACTAAACCAGTTATTACTCCTGCGAGTATTCCTGAAGCAAAGCCACGAATGGTTTTACCATCCCCGAGCCATCTTTTTCCGTCAATAAAATTCTTGTTAAAGTCTAGTTTTGCTCCTCCACCGAGAACTACAGGCACTGCGTTTGCAATGTATGCAGGCAAAACAAACAATAACAATTCGTAGAAATTCATTGAAAATAATTATTGCCGGCAATTGATTTAAAACGAATTGATTAAAACTCTTGCCTTGCATTTACTTTAAATGGATTCTTTGAAAATAATGTTGTTAGTAGGCATAGCTTTCTTAGCCTTGCTGATAATTTCAGGAGGAAGCACTAGCATTAGTTCTTGCATAGCGCTCGTTCCATTAGAAGGAGCAATTACTTACTCGTCTAGCGGAAGCGGAGTAGTATCGGCAGTTGAATTTCAACAACGCTTGCAGCAAGCAGATGACGATCCCCAAGTCAAAAGCATATTGATTGAAATTAATTCCCCAGGAGGTTCTTCAGCGGCTAGCAAGGAAATTTTTGAAGCAATTCGTTCTACTAAGAAGCCAACTATTGCTTTCTTAAGCGAAGTAGCTGCTTCAGGAGGATATTATGCAGCAGCTGGAACTGATTACGTTATTGCAAACCCAAACGTTTTGACTGGAAGCATTGGAGCGCGAGCTACGTTATTGAATTACAGAGACTTGTTCGATAAGATTGGCTTGAGAGAAGAAAGCATTGTTTCCGGAGACAAGAAAGACATTGGCTCAGGATATAGGAATTTAACAGACGAAGAAAGGCAGATACTTACTAACTTGATTGATGAAAGCGCTCGATTGTTTGAACAAGACGTTCGTTTGGGAAGAGAAGGAAAGTTAAAAGAAGGATTATTCTTGCAAGCATTGGACGCACGCGTTTTGAGTGCTAGCCAGGCTTTGAATACTGGCTTGATTGACGAGGTAGGAATTAGGCAGAAAGCATTGGATAAAGCTGGAGAATTAGGCGGAGTGCAAGGAAAAGAAACTTGTTCTTTTGCGCCAACCCAACCAAGCTTGTTGGACTTGTTTTCCAGCTTTGAAAGCTTTCTTAACCCAGTAAAAAGTAAAGTAAGCCTCGATTATCGTTCTTAAAAAGAATTTTAAACTATTCTAGACTAAAGAATTTTCGTTTTAATTTTTGAAAAAAGGTGAAACCCACACAATGACTATTAGAAGCGATTTGTTAATAATGAATTGTCAAGATTGTTACGCCCACAGAGATTATTCAGTAGTATTGCAAGACAAAGGCAATTACTTGTCATGCCCCCAATGCAATTCTCGCTATACTACTAAGAACGGAAACTTGGTGCGATTATGAACGATTTAAAGAACGTTTCAGAAAGCGAGTTAAAAGAATTAATAAACAAAGCCTGCGAACGCGGAGCAGTGCTCGCGTTATTTCACTTTGATGCTCACGGTCGCGACGCAGAGGGCGTAAGGAACGCGCTAGTTGACTTCTTGGATAAAATAAGCAAAGAAAAAGGAGTATTGTACTGCACTGGAGAAATTACTCCACCACTAGAAAAAGACGGCTATTATTCTTCAACTACTGAAGCAAAAATACTAGGAGACAAGTTCGAAACCCTCTTGATCCTATCACTAAAATACGGGCCTATTGCTACAGAAATACTGCAACCATCAAGCATTAAGCTATCAATTGATGAAATGCAAGGCTTACTAGTAGACGCTTCACAAGTAACTCAAGAATACACGGAATACATTTTAAAGAACATCTTGAAAGGAGAAGAGAAAGAAAACTACCACAAAAAACTCGAGTTACGCGCAGAAGCTGGCAAAAAAATAGTCGAAGAAAAAAAACTAGATTAAACTTATTTCTTGAATCCGTATAGTTCTTCCACTAACGCGCCATAGGCTGGTCTAGTTACGCCGACTCCGATTATTATTCCCAAGATAGTTGCTAACGCGAAACCCATTACTTCAACTATTCCACTCAAGAACAACGGCATCATTGATACTATAGCGATAGCAGCAGTAGCGAATACTATATAGAAAGCTCGTTTGAATTTTTCTTTCTCAGATACTTCTTCTTCGCCTTGCTTTTTGCGAAGCAATTCGTCAGTAATCAATATTTGGTTGTCTACACCAGTACCGATTAACGCGATTACTCCCGCCATTGCGCTTAATTCAAGAGTACCAAAAGAACCAAGCAAGGCTAACAAGATAACTACTTCGATGACGTTAGTCAAGACTATTGGAATGACTAACTTGATCGATTGGTAGCGTAATGCTAGAACTAAAGCGACAGCCAAGATGGCGGCTATAATTCCTAAGAAACTGTAAACCAAGAATTGCCTGCCCAAGACCGGAGCAACGTCATAATAACTGCCAACAATAGTGCTTACCGGAAGCCTTCCGCCAGACAAAACAGTTTTTAATTCTTTGATTTCGTTTACTCCATTCTGCAATTGTTCTTCAGGCGTATCGCCGGGAGAAGTGCCTGAAATGCTGTATTGAGTGATTATTCTTTGCTTCAATGGTTCAACTTGAAGAGTTGGAGCGGATTGCAAGCCAATTGCCCTCCAAGAACTTAACGAGCCACCAAGAAACACGGGACTGAAGTCTTCAGCTGGCTTGAAAGATAATTTTTTGTCAGTGCCGGTTTCATTAAAGCCATTGCTTCGCAAGAACGAAACTAGTTCGGGGTTTGATTCTTTTAAGTCTTGAGACAATACTACTTGAGTCTTGTTAAAGCTCAATAATTTTTGTTTGTCTAACAAAAAGTCTTTCTCGTTGAATAAAACAATGTCGTCGCCTTGCTTCTTTAAAGAATTCAACAAGTCATCCTGATTGAAAACGCTAGTAGAATCGTCAATTATTACTACTGCAAATTCAGGCCTGTCTAAAAACATGTATACAGGCAATCCGCGTTTTCCTGAAGCTAGTTCACCAAACTTAGCTTGGCCATCAGCAGTAACAGAAAAAACTAAACTCCATTGAACTTGGCCGTTTATTTGCTGGACTGATTCGCCAGTAGTTCCACCAATAGCTGAAGCAATAATGTCATTGCCATTCAATACCTCACGACTGTCAACAATAGCTTCAAAACGACCTTGTTCACGCAAGATTCTTTCAATGCTTTCAATAGCGCCAGAACCGGCTTTAGGAATTTCTACAATAATCTCCTTATCACCTAACGGACGCACTACTGCCTGAGTTAAACCAAACTTGTTGATTCTTGATTTAATAGTTTCAACCATCAAGCTCATAGTATCAGAATCAACGCTACGCTCTAAAGAAATAGGTACTCTAACTCCTCCAACGAACTCAATGCCCAAATTAGCGTCAAGAGTAGTAGGATTCAAGTCACGCAAGAACAATAAACCTAAAGAAATCAAGAATACTACTAATAGAATCTTGACGTTATTCTTTGCAAGCAAGCGATTAATCATTTTTTAACAGAACCCTCTAAAGACCATAAAATAATAATTGCGTTACCGCACCAAGTAGCAATAAAGTCAACTATTCCACCAATTACTGCTACCGCACCTATTTGATAATACGTAGGAATTTGCAAGAACAAAGACAACAACAACAATACGCCGAAGGCAGTGATCGTAGTTACATTCATCATGAAACCTGTTTTCAAGGAATCCCAAGCTCTTTGAACAGGCGTACCTTCCTTGCGTTTCAATACTCTTACAGTAAGCATGACGTCAGTATCTAAACTAAAACCAATCAACATCAACAAAGCAGCAACTGAAGCTAAAGACAAAGGAATATCAAACAAAGACATTGCTCCAAGAGTGATAACTATATCCGCCACAGCTCCGAAAATAACCGCGAAACTAGGAACTAGCTTTCTGAAAACAATGAACACTACTATAGCGCTTAAAACAAAAGACCAGAAAATAATTTCCTGAGTCTTGCTCAAAAAGAACTTACTTAAACTAGAACCAACTTCCTTAAACGAAGAAGACTCAATGCTAGCGACTTGAGAAACTCTAGAAACTAGTTCCTGGCGGTAATCACTCTTAGCCTTAGAAAACAATTCATCTGCTAGCGTTACTTTATCATGAGGACTTCCTGCTTCGCCAGTAAAACCAACTAATTCAAAAAAAGCACTAGCTTCAGAATTCAACTGGTTTTCTAAACGAGAAACTTCTTCAACCGAACCCGTTCCCGCGTCTCTAGATATTTCTGCCTGAACTAATTCACGGTCCAATTCTAATAACTTCAAGTAACTAGCTTCGGCTTTTTCAAGAGTAGGATCATTAGGCAACTCGATTTCAAAACCCTTGCCCGTAGGCGAATCAAACCCACGCACTTCGCCCTCAGGAAACACTGCTTTAAAATCAGCAACGCTGCCCTCAGTAGTAAAAACAGTCAACAAGAGTCCACCCCTCAAGTCAACGCCTTGAGGAACTCCATTAAAGAAAAACAATCCCAAAGCTACAGCCATTAACACTAACGGCACTAGCAACAACAGCTTGTAGTTCTTGTTTTCGTAAATATTAGGAATGTTCAAAATCTAAAACCTGTAAATTAATTCAATAAAACGTAAAACAAATTTGTTGGTTAACATATATAAAAGGAACTTTTTAATAAAAAGTTTCATCAAAAACAACCTAATTAGCACAAACACTTTCTTTCAAAATTTTTAGTCAAGTTTTTATCAAACTTTTCGATAAAAGTTTGCTGGGGTAGCAAAGTTTGGTCAAATGTGACAGCTTCAGGGGCTGTTCTCTTAGGAGTTCGAGAGTTCAAATCTCTCCCCCAGCATAAATTCTTTAGTCAAGCTTTTTTAACAAAGAAAGGTTGGTTTAAAATATCTCCTCCAGCATAAACCAAAAGAATTATTAATAACTTTAGTTAAAAAAAATATTAAATGGTTTTGGGGCTAATTTTACTCGCGACTATAATAGTAAGCACTATTTCACTCGTAGGCATTTTAACGCTAAGCATTAACGACAAGAAACTCCACTCAATGCTGAAATACTTAGTCAGTTTTTCTGCAGGAGCACTAATAGCTGCTGCATTTTTTGACTTACTACCCGAAGCGTTAGAAATAACCACTCAAGAAAACGCCTTGTTGTTAACACTGATAGGAATTGTTTCATTCTTTATAGTTGAAAAATTCTTGTACTGGCACCACCACCACGAACACCACCATGAAGGAGAAGAATTAGAACAACCATTCACTAAACTAAACTTGATTGGAGACGGAATACATAATTTTGTTGACGGATCAATAATTGCCGCTAGTTTTATTCAAAGCACCGAGCTGGGAATAATCTCCTCATTGGCAATAATTGCTCACGAAATACCTCAAGAAATAGGCGACTACAGCTTGTTGATATACGGAGGACTTACGAAAAAGAAAGCATTATTCTATAATTTTTTGACTGCATTAACTGCAATTATTGGAGCTTTGCTTACGTTCTTCTTCAGCGACTTGATTCCGAACTTGCTGCAAATAATCATTCCAATAGCCGCAGGCCACTTCATCTACATTGCTTGCGCAGACTTAGTTCCAGAAATGCATAAAGAAAAAAACACAAAACACTCAATAATTCAATTCGCAGCATTTAGTATAGGAATAATACTCATTTTTGCAATAACTCACGCCATACCAGAATAATAAAAAACATAAAACAAATAATGATTTCATGAAAATTATTTCTGAATTCAAACTCTTCCTAGAAAAATACCAAGTACTAGGCTTGGCAGTAGCATTCATTATAGGATTAGCTTCAAGCAAACTAGTCACCGCACTAGTAAACGACTTGATAATGCCATTAGTCGGGTTACTAGTTCCAAACGGAGACTGGCGTAGCGCAGTAATAGAAATAGGAAGCGCAAAACTGTTAATCGGCGACTTTATTGGAGCACTAATAGACTTTTTGATAATTGCACTAGTTGTTTTCGCAATGGTTAAGTTCATAATGCGCGAAGACGCAACAATGAAAAGATAACTTACTCAACATAATCGTCACATTCATAACACCAAACCCAACCGCCCTTTAAAGGAGTAATCAAGGCGTGTTTTGTTTCTTGAAAGTGTTTTCGAGCATGACCCGCAGAGGAATCACAACAACCAACATTTCCACAAACCAAGCATTTTCTCAAAGCAACCCAATCTAAACCCTGTTTTACGCATTCTTCACAAACAGAACTTTTTGGTTGGATGGCTTTAACCTGCGAGTAATGAGTACACTTGTTTTTAGAAACCACGAATAAAACAATAGCAACCTGAAATAAAAAAGCAAAGGCAGTTAAGGATTTAAAGCCTTAAAGAGTTCTTTCCTTAAGATAAATGAAAAAAACCATTCTTGCTTTACTAGCACTAACAACCCTAGTGCTAGCGCATGGCGCGGAACCAAAAACCTACTTGCCAATGGACCCAGTAGAATTAATCGTCTACGATTTCGTCTTTATGCTCGGAATAATAATTTTTTCACTAATCTTTCCAAACATGCTGAATGACAAAATCAAAAAAATATTTTTAGATGAGTTTACTGTCTCGTACGCACCTTCAGCCCGCGCGTTATATCACAGTTTAAAACAGACTCGCGCCTTTTCACAAATAGAACTTCGTCTCCTTGCGATTAATAATCCTCAACCTTTGCCAACAGAGATCCCTACTCTCTTGTATTCTAGTTTTGAACTTGAAGGGATTTCTAAGTTATTTAAAGGGACTGTCAATGTTTTATCTGAAGAGGAAGCAACATATAATGCTGTTATTAATGCTCTAGATAAGGCAAATCATGTCCACTTCGCTTCTCACGCCACATTTGAATCAGAGTCGCCGCTCAAGTCAGGTCTGTTGCTGAGTAACATGAACAGGCTGACGCTGAGCGACCTGCTTGGGGTTGGAGGATTGAGGAATATTCGA